>JAGLWB010000307.1 GCA_023133655.1 Bacteroidales bacterium | reverse complement strand
ACGATGCCACCATCCTGATGCCGGTTTACACTCCGGGCGAAAATGACATCCTGGAGGAAAATGTGATCCTGATGCTTACGGCCAGCAATCAACCCTGTCAGGATGCCGTAAGTGAGTTTACCATTGATATCAATCCATTGCCAACACCTGAGATATTGGGTGAGGAAACAGCTTGCCAGTATGTGGAAGGAATAATATACGCCACACCAATGGCTGTTGGCTCTTCCTACTATTGGGAAATCACAGGGGGAGAAATTCTTGAAGGCCAGGAAACAAGTGAAATATCTGTAGTATGGAATGAACCGGGTGAAGGTATGCTGATCCTGACAGAAACCAACGATGAAACATTATGCGAAGCCACTGTTGATTTTCCGGTAACGGTTAATGAAGTACCTGCGCCACTCATCAACGGTACTGATGATGTCTGCCAGGGTGAGTCTGATATTATGTACAACACATCTTTCATTGAAGGACACACATATGAGTGGAGTATCACAGGTGGTGTTATTACAGCAGGTGCAAATGCCAATGAGGTGACCGTTACATGGGAAGAAGTTGGAGAGGGTGGTCTCGTAGTTACCGAAACCATCAGCGAGACAGGATGTATGGAAACAGGTTCAATGACCGTGAATGTGAATCCATTACCCACGATCAACCTGAATGATACAACCATGTGTCACAATCACATTATTACACTTGATGCAGGAAATCCGGATGCACAGTCCTGGGAGTGGTCAACAGGGGAAACAACCCAAACCATTGAAGTTGACTCTTCGGGTGTCGGGTTCAGCGGAATAAAGAATATATCTGTAATCGTTACAAGTGCCAATGACTGTGTTTCTGAAAAATCAATTGTGGTTACCATCGATGATTGTTCAGGTATAGCTGAGAATCTTTACAAATTAGATGTAAATCTATTCCCGAACCCCAATACAGGAACTTTCACCATTGAACTGAAAGCAGAACAAAACGACCTGCTTAATTTGAAAATTATTGATGCACGGGGTGCTGTAGTATTTGAAGAAAAAAATGTGCATCTTATGGGAGTTCATACAAAGAACCTGAGTCTGAATGATTTGCAGGAAGGCATTTACTACTTGTTGATTAACAGTGACAAGGTTCATGTGGTTAAAAAGGTGGTGATCCAACGATAGAGATGCCTCACCCCTTGGTCTAAATGCTCCGCCATTTATTGATTAACTCCGGCATTTATGCCGGGGAGATTCAAATGGCCATGGGGGAAAAAGGGGCTTTAGCCCCAAATCTTTTCATGTGCTGTCAGGTGTTTCACCTGACAGCTTTCACATGAATCCCGCCGAGGTTGTTAAATTTATTCTTCAACTTGCATTTCTCCTAAACGAATACTAACTTTGTTAGCTTATAACCAAAAAGCTAAAGCCATGAAAAAAATTACTGTTCTCCTGGGAATTTTTGTATTCGCAATTACCCTATCAACATTAGCCCAAACGTATACTTTTCAGTTCGAAAAACCACAAATACAACAAACAGAAAATGGTTATTCGATCATCCTTTACGAAAACTGCATTAACTTAGGTGACGAAGGATTACCAGAAATCCCATATCGTGCAATCGATATCCTGCTGAACCAAAATCAGGAACTTATCAATGTTAAAGTTGTTTCAACAGACTATTACCCGACAGAAACAGGTGTAAAGATCAAACCTGCAGTTAAACCTGTACCCATTTCTAAATTCAATGGTAAGTATGTACAACCGGCAGAAGATCAAAGCGTCTATGCATCAGAAGAAAGTTATCCTGCCAAAATAATTGAAAGCCTTAGCACACATTTCCTCAACGGGCACGCTATCGGTTCTTTTACCATTTGCCCGGTAGTATATATCCCGGCACAACAGGAGGTTACATTTCTAAAAGAAATTACCATTCAGATAGAAACAAAGAGCAGTAAAAAAGCCAGGGAAGCATCACACTTGTTACGAATATCTCCAAGAATTGAAAGGAAAATAACATCCGTGGTGGAAAACCCTAACGCCCTCGATAATTATTTCTATTCCAATACCAGGGATGATGACCCTTACGACTTGCTCATTATCTCAAATGCTGCACTGTTACCCGGCTTTGATGATTATGTTGAATATAAAGTATCTGTTGGGTTTTATGTCAAGACCATCACTGTAGAAGATATCTATTCACAGTATACGGGACAGGACGACCAGGAAAAAATTCGTAATTGTATCATCGACTATTATACAAACAACGGCATCGGATTTGTAATCCTCGCCGGCGATGCCGATCCGGCCAATCCTGATGACAGAATCATTCGTCACCGTGGTTTTGTTGCACTTGACGATACTGATATCGCAAGTGACATGTATTATTCAAACCTTGATGGAACATGGAACGACGATGGGGATAACCTATGGGGCGAACCAGGAGAGGCAGACCTCTATTCGGAAGTAAGCATTGGTAGAATATGTGTTGACAGCCCAACCGAAGTAGAAAATTTTCTGAATAAGCTTACCCTGTACCAAAACGATCCTGTAGTAGCTGACGTAGAAAAAACATTGATCATCGGAGAATCACTTAATTCCTATACCTGGGGAGGAACCTACAAAGATGAGATTGTTAACGGCAGTTCAAATAATGGATATACTACGGTTGGTTTTCCGCCTAACATCATTGTTACTAAACTTTATGAGATGTTACAAATGTGGTATAAAGATGACGTCTTCACCCAATTCAATAATGCGGGAGTTAATCTAATGAACCATCTGGGACACTCCAATGTAACTTATAACATGAAAATGTATAATTCCGACCTGACTACAACGAACTTTACCAACGATGGCATCACCCGCGGTTTTGTAATAGGTTACTCCCAGGGATGTTATAATGGCTCTTTTGATAACCGAAGTACAGGAAGTTCATACGGTGTGGATTGCTTTTCAGAAGTATTCACCACCCTTGAAACCGGAGAAGTAGCTTGCGTTACTAACTCCCGTTATGGCTGGTACAATCCCGGTGGCACCAATAGCTCTTCGCAATATTACGACCGGTTGTTCTTCGATGCTATCTTCGGTAAGGATATCTCCCTCATTGGTGATATGAATGCAGAATCAAAAGAGTATGACATATCATATATTATCAATAATAGTTATTGGCGCTGGACAGCTTATGAGCTGAATCTTTTTGGTGACCCCTCAATGGATGTCTGGACAGAACCACCAACTGACATTGTGGCTGACTATCCGGTAAGCACTACTATTGGCAGCACACAGGTTTCTTTCGATACCGATGCGCCATTTGCCCGTATTGCTATTATGCAAGATGGTGAATTGATTGGCCGGGGTGTAGCTGATGCCAACGGCGATGTAGATGTTACGTTTCCAACAGTAACAAACCCGGCTCCACTGGAGGTCTCAATCATTGCACATAACAAAAACAGGCATTTGGGGTCAATTCTTATCATCTCTAATCAACCATATATCATCTATGCATCAAACCAAATCAATGATGTTCTCGGTAACTCAAACGGACTAATCGATTATGGCGAATCCATATATTTATCAATAGGTGTTACTAAT
This sequence comes from Bacteroidales bacterium, assembly GCA_023133655.1. Taxonomy (GTDB): domain Bacteria; phylum Bacteroidota; class Bacteroidia; order Bacteroidales; family JAGONC01; genus JAGLWB01. The sequence continues at coordinate 4,125 of JAGLWB010000307.1, read as the reverse complement.
GTCGGTGATCAACCATCTTATAATACATTAGTCACCATTTCTACCTCAGACTCTTCTGTGACAATTACTGATGATAACCAATACTATGGTGTTATTCAGGCAGGACAAACTGTTTTAGTACCTGATGCTTTTGCTTTCGATGTTTTAGCTGACATCCCGGATGAACATGAGATCACCTTTGATATTGTGATCACAGGCGACGACACATGGTATGCCGATTTTGAGCTGGAAGCTTTTGCCCCCGTTCTTTCGATAGGTAACATTATCATCGATGACACCATTGGCGGCAATGCGAATACAAATATTGATCCCGGAGAATCCATTTTCGTAATTATACCCTCCTCTAACACAGGTCATAGTGACTGTTTTGAAGCGGAAGGAGTACTTGCATCAACAAACCAGTATATAACCATCTCTGAGCCTACTGTGCTTATTGGAGATATGCCCCATGATACAACCATTTATGTTGCTTTTGAAGTAGAAGTGGATGATTATGCGCCTATTGGCGACTATGTTGACATTTCTTATTCACTCTCTTCGGGTTTGTATATGGAAGACATTACCTACTCAATGACCATCGGCCTTATTTTTGAAAACTGGGAATCAGGCGATTTCAGCAAATTCAATTGGTCAACTTCCAGCACCTGGCCTTGGGGGATCGCACAAACAGGGGCGCAAGAGGGAATATATTGTGTTTGCTCGGGAGAGATTAATAATGAAGAAACTTCTAACATTATGATTACCTATAATTGTGTGTCTGAAGATGAAATTTCTTTCTTCCGTAAAATTTCATCCGAAGAAGATGCAGACTATTTACGCTTTTATATTGACTACGAATTAGTCGACGAATGGTCAGGATTCCTCGATTGGGAAGAGGTTGCTTATCCGGTTCCTGCCGGTGTTCATACCTTTATGTGGCAATATGAGAAAAACGAAGAGGAAAAAGCCGGAGAAGATTGTGCGTGGATCGATTATATTATATTTCCTCCTACCATTGTAACAGCGTGTTACCCTGGTCCGGATACAACCATCTGTGAAGGACTTACTTATCAGTGCGATGCCCTTGCCTCTAATTATACATCCCTGCAATGGGCAACATCAGGTACAGGTACTTTTAATGATAATACTATTCTCAACCCTGTTTATTCTCCAAGTGAAGATGATTATGAAGCCGGATCAGTTACCCTAACCCTTACAGCATTCAGTAACCTGCCTTGTGGTGATATTGTGAGAGATTTTATGTTGACATTTGACCCACTTCCTTCCACTCCTGAGATGCCAACAGGCCCTGATTATGTAGACCTTTACTATACTACTTCGTCTGAATATACCATACCGGCTGCACCAAATGCAGATTCATATGTATGGAACCTTGACCCTGTGTCTGCAGGATCGATTTCCGGCACAGAAACCAATTCACTGGTCGAATGGAATTTAATCTTCATTGGTGAAGCAATAATTTCCGTGAAAGCTATCAATGAGTGTGGTGAATCTGTTTTTTCTGAAGGTTTTGAAGTAACTGTAGATAACACAGTAGGGCTGGGTGATGAACTCATCTCCTTGAAGATCAACATCATACCCAATCCTAATGCGGGTGTATTCGTGTTAGATATCACATGTCCGGAAGAAGAATTTTATTCTTTGAAGATCATAAATACTTCAGGATCGGTAATATTCAATGAGCCCCATTTCATTATTAATAAAAGATATACCAGGAAGATTGATATTGGAAACCTTAATGAAGGAATCTATTACCTGAGCCTGGAAAGCAATAATGTTAACATCGTCAGGAAACTGGTAATAATGAAATAATACCCTTGATAAACGAACGGTGAAAAGCGAAGGGCAAGATGCGCCCCTGAAAGTCCTAAATCTTATCTTCATCTAAATGAAGTCATTTTCTGTTTTTTTATTTTTACTTTTATTAAAGATGTCTGATTGTATTTCACAACCCATCATCACCGGACATCTTTGCACTTCATTGGAAGAAGTACCTGATGAGTGGATCATAACTGCAAAAGAAGAGTTAACTATCTGGTACGGTCATACTTCTCACGGAAGTCAAATCACTACTGGAATGCAAAACCTAATGAGCCATTATGGTTTCCCTTATGATTACAATTATTCAGGATCAGGTGGAGCTCTATCCTATCAGGAAGTTGGGGGAGACCTTGGTCATAATGGTAATCTTACATGGGAAACTACAACACGAAACAAATTAAACGAACCGGGTAATGACAGGAACGTTGTAATATGGTCGTGGTGTGGAGGCGTTTCAGATAATACAGAAGATGGTATTAACATATACCTGAATGCAATGAACCAGCTGGAGATAGATTTCCCGGAGGTCAAATTTGTTTATATGACAGGCCATCTGGATGGAACAGGTGAAGAAGGAAATTTGCATATAAGAAATAATCAGATACGAAATTATTGTATCGCCAACAATAAAACCTTGTTCGATTTTGCCGATATCGAGAGCTACGACCCTGACGGAAATTACTTTTTAGACCTTTATGCTAACGATAACTGCAATTATACAGGAGGAAACTGGGCCCAGGAATGGTGTGGGGCAAATCCCGGATCAGACCTTTGTTGGGACTGTTCGTGTGCTCACTCCCAACCTTTAAATTGTAACCTTAAAGGGCGGGCATTTTGGTGGATGATTTCCCGAATTGCCGGGTGGACGGGCCCAACAAACATCGAATCACATGATGATTTACACCTCATGAAATTGAATAACTATCCTAATCCATTCAAGGATAAAACCACCATTTCCTTCTCTCTCCCCGGGAAAACAAAAGTAATATTGGATATCTTCAATATTCGTGGTGTTAAAATTAAATCGCTCGTATCAAACAAATGGTTAATTTTGGGGCCGCATACCATAATTTGGGACGCAACAGATGAAAACAGGGTGAGGGTACCAGCTGGCACTTATTATTGTACATTAAAAACTCCTGAGCAAACGGAAACAAAACCAATTATCTTACTTCATTAATTATCAAAAATCATGAACATCAAACACTTATTAATCATAATTTTACTGCTTCCTGCTTTAATAATAAACGGACAGAACGCCAATGTCAATCCTGACCCAAATGGAGATCCGTGGATAGCAGGTGGCTTAAGGGCCCTGACCGTAGAAGACTGGGAATTTCTTAATGATCTTCCTGTATTGGAACTGCCCGAAAATTACCAAACAAGGGATCTGCCTTATGCCATAGATAATTCACAACAGCCTTACTTCAGGCCAATCTTTAATCAACAGGGTGGTAGTTGTGGCCAGGCCAGCGGAGTTGGTTATAACTTTACCTATGAGATCGATTTTGAACGGGATATCGCGGCAAACACTATCTATAACCAATATCCCACACATTTTACCTGGAACTTTTTAAATGGTGGCGTTGGTGGAGGTTCCTGGCATTTCGACGGTTGGGTAATCATAAAGGCTAACGGATGCCCTAATGTTTTTGATTATGGCGGACACTTCGCCTATGGAGGGCAGAGCAGGTGGATGAGCGGATACGATGAGTATTATAATGGAATGCATAATAAAGTGCTCGATATATTTTCAATAAATGTTGGAACCTATGAGGAGCTGGAAACATTGAAACACTGGATGCATGACCATCTGATTGGTGCAGAAGCAGGTGGAATAGCATGTTTTGCTGCCGGTGTATCCGATGTCTTTACCATGACAACACTCCCGTCAGGAACACCTGAAGCAGGGAAATCAGTGATTACGTACTGGGGAGCAGCTGTTAATCACGCCATGACTTTTATTGGATACAACGATTCGATCAGATACGATTTTAATAACGATGGATATTACACCACTGATCAGGATATCAATGGTGATGGAATTGTTGATTTGAAAGATTGTGAAATTGGAGGGCTGATGATGGCAAACAGCTGGGGAACAGGATTCGGAAATGCCGGTAAAGCTTATGTGATGTATAAACTACTTGCCGAAAATACTAATAATGGAGGAATCTGGAGCAATCTGGTGCATGTTATCCGTACACGGGAAATATTTGAACCAATCATTACCATTAAAGCAACAGTAAAACATACATCAAGAAACAAAATAAGAATACTCGCAGGAATATCATCAGATATTAC
>JAGLWB010000306.1 GCA_023133655.1 Bacteroidales bacterium | reverse complement strand
AAATGATTTTGATAAAACAGGGAAGATCATAATATTAGAATAAATCAGTGTCATTGATTTATCTGAAATGTTAAATCAGGAATATTAACGAAAAATAACCAATAACAAATAAGAAATCAGGAAGTCTTGCTTATATTTTGGGTGTCCCATTGCATAAAACAGGAGACCAATTGACCTTCACAAATTATCTCCTGCTTTGTGTACCGGAGCATCCAATTTTAAGTCAATGAATTCGTATAAGTAATTATCTTTGTGAAAGAATAAGGTTCTCCAGTCATGGTTAAAACTATTTCCCGTTCCGCCTCAGGCAATACTACATATGATCTATTCTATGGTCATAGAAAAAATATTTTTCTATTATTCTATGTTATCTCAGTTATTGCCATAGGATTTGCTATTATCTTTTTTTTATTCAAAGGCCTTAATTTTAGCGGAGATCTTTTGATATATGTAGGTATTATTCTATTAATTATGGGTGCTGTAGGTGGTGCTTATTTAGCTGTCCTGTTGGAATTGCCTTCCATCAGCCATAAATTTGATGTGATAAAAAATGATATTGCTTTAAAAAAGATCAGGTCACCTGAAGATTTCGGGAATAGATTAATGGATTTGATATGTAGTTACTTCAGTTTCACCTTCTTTACAATTCAACACTCATTTTGTAAAATAATTGAAACGGACTATATTTTTTCAGATCCGGAGATCAAGGGCCGGTTCGATCCCGCTCAATATGATGTGATGTTAAAAAAAACGCAGGGAACAGAAGAGATTATTCTGTTTGGGAAGAAAAAGGAGAACAATAAAACCTATTATTTGTATTTAATTCCTATTTGGTTTGGATCAGACTGGCTTGGCTTTATAGGGGTATATAGTCCAAAAAAACTAAGAAAAATATTTCTGGCCTTTTTATCCAATTTTGAAAATGATTTTATTGATGACCAGTTGGTGCATGTGATGAATTATCAAAAAGATGTTTGATTTTTGAAGTGTTCTTAGATCATAAATCCTTTGTTCCTTGTTCTTTAATCTAATTTAACAATTCCTCTGTTTATAAATCCAGAAAAATAATAAATGCACCCCCTCTAACTCCTCCGCCAGCTGGCGGAGAGAACAGAGCTTACCAGTTATTTACGTGGCACGGTGCTCCCCCCTTCTCCTTGAGGAGAAGGGGCTGGGGATGAGGTGCATTGAATAGAAGGGGCTGGGATGAGGTGATCTGACGAAAACAGAACGGAGAATTCTATGAAGCAGAACAAGGAACAGAGGATATTTGATTTTTGAAGTATTCTCAGATCATAAAGCATTTACAATCTCATAAATCAGATAAGAGAGGTAAAGAAAAATTAATAATCCACCGATTAGCTTTTTTGTTTGCCACTTAGTAATAATAAAAGTTGACACCAGGAGAATCAATGAACCGGCTAAAAGGCTCATTGATGTTGTCAAATTACTATTATCAACGTTTATTGTTTTAGTGGTCAATAACAACACAACAAACCAGGGCAATCCGAATCCAATTAAAATATCAAAAATATTTGAGCCAATTGCATTGTTAATTGCCATTCCGGGCCGGCCTTGTCTCGTTACAATAACGGAAGCAACGAGGTCAGGAATTGAAGTTCCAACCGCTAAAATAGTTAAGCCAATTATCACCTCAGAAATACCCAATATTTGTGAAATCCGTATGGCATACTCCACCAGAACCCAACTGAAAGCTGTTATGCCAATTATTGACAACACAAATGCCAGGAAGTAATTTTTAATCTCCGGGAGAAATTTCATTAAACGATGGGTTAGTTTTCCTATGACCCACAGTTTTTTAACTGGTTGTTCAGGATTTTTATGACGCACCCTTTCTGGATTGGTATAGGGAAAAAGCTTTTTCCAATAAACCATAGATACAACATATACACCATAAACAACAACAAAGGATAGTGATTCAAGGAGATTTATACTCCCATCCCGGAATGATAGGTAAAGAATACCTATTGAAATTGAATAGAAGACCAAATCACGGAGAAGTGGTTGCCAGACTAGTTTAGACCGATAAAGCACCATAACAACGCCAACAATCATTAAAATATTGAAAAGAGCAGACCCAACAATCGTACCTATTCCAATTCCTTCATGCTGGCCAGTCTTAGATACAGCAACAATAACAACAGCCAGTTCAGGAACACTCGATCCGGCAGCCATCAGGGTTGATCCGGCAATATCAGATGTAATCTTGAATCTTTTAGCAATTAAGTCCAAAGAACCTATAAAATAGTACTCTGAAATAAGATGCAAACAACCAAATGAGATTAGAATAATAAAAAGGTATAATAAAAGCATTAGAAATCAAGTATGAACTTTAGTAAAAACAATACATTTTTCTGCGTACATATCCGGAGCAACCACATCTATGCTCTGTAACGAGCATCAAAAATAATCAAAAAATGATTCAAAAACGGTTCCCAATTTCTAATTTTCCGGCTCTCACGAAGGGGCCAAACAGGAACCATGATGTTTTCTTTTCGTGGCACATGTAAACAGAATGATATGGAGCCGTTCGCCTGGCCTTATTTCATTGTCAAATAATCATTTGCCGTCATTACTGGAATTTTTGATAGCTTAAAATCCCTTAAATTCCGGGTTATAATAATTTCAAATTTATTCTCTATTGCTGTAAAATATTGAATAGCATCTTCAAAACCGATAAAATCGGAATTTAATGACAAATCAATAATTTTATCATCCATTGGCAGTACTTTTACAAGAAGTTTAAATTTTCTCAATATTTCTTTTACTTTCGCTGTGTCCAATTCTTTCGAAAGCAGATAAAATGTATTTGCGAAAGTCAATGAAGATATTGCAAGTATAACTTCTTTATTATCTGATAAAGTAAACAGCCTGCTTGCAGGCTTATAGAATTCTTCACGCTTTGATAAAAGGTCAATTACAATATTTGTGTCAACAAAAATTTTATCCATTACTTATATTTTTCAGATAGGTAATTTGTGTAATCTTTTTTGTCATCTAACTCCTGGGGGCTAATTACCCCTATCAGGC
>JAGLWB010000305.1 GCA_023133655.1 Bacteroidales bacterium | reverse complement strand
GGCCAGCCCAGGTATTCCTCGCCAGCATTTGTTGAATTGCTTATTAATAATAATCTGTTCATAGTTGTATGTTTTTTTTATGTGAATCAAGGGTTAAAATAAGTTCTTTTTTTACCACAACCCTTGATTCGCATTTTTAATTAAAAATCCAATTTCATTTGCTGATCCGGATCCTCTTTATCCGGCTTTGATCCATCTACTGTATCTTGTTTTTTACCTGTTTTTGGGGATTCAGGAGCTTTGTCCTCCCCTTTTTCGTCTTTCTCTTCTCGTTTTTCGCTTTTCTCTTCTCGCTTCTCGCTTTCTTCCTTTCGCTTTTCGCTTCTCGCTTCTCGCTTCTCGTCTTTCTCTTCTCTCTTTTCGCTTTTCGCTTTTCCTTCTTCAGCCCTTTCAGCGTTACTGCCGACTGTCAACTGCTGACTGTCAACTGATTCATCATCTTCAACCTCAAACGGCAAAGGATCAAGCAAGCTGATCTTTCTAAAATCATGGGTTGTCAGTCGCTTGCCTTTAGCCTTATAACTCTTAACGGCAATGAAATCAGCCACATTTATAACTTCTCTGTCAGTTTTTCTCCTTGGGTTCTTTTCAAAAACTATTTCCAATTGTGGCACCCAATCAAACGAAAACAACAGCAATTCTGCTTTTGGGTGATCTCCTATAAAATTAACTTTTTTCTCGATCAAATCAACCAAAAATCTTTTCAAATAGGGTTTTTGGGTTGCACCATCAATATAAACTGCAGATAAGATCTCTTTGGAATTAAATTTCCTGATCACGATCATATCTTCATCAAAATGGGTCCCAAGGTCAAAAGTATGAAGCTTATAACTTCCTGATTGAGTGATGGCCAAAATTTTGTCATTTCCTCTAAAGCCTCCCAGGTAAGTTCCCCGTTCATCGGCATTCAATCGTTTAACTGTATCATCATACCAAATATCCCTGGCGCCAAGAGTTGAAACACCTTCTTCTTTTTTAACTATCTTTTTAACAGGTTTTTTAGATAAGATATTACCACGAGAGCCCCGGGCTTTTATCGACAATCCGCTAAAGTCAAACTCAAATGAAACTTTCTTCATTTTTGGTTGTGGACGTAAATACACTTTTATTACCTCGGCTTCTCCATTGGGATTGACCGTAAAGTAAAGTATCCTGGATCCTTCGGTCCCCCGTGTAACAAAATACTCCTTGTCTCGTGTAACTCCCTTTACAGGAAAACGCTTCACATATACATTTCCTCTTTTACCGTCTCTGTAAACAACATTATAGATTGTTCTTTCATCATTTTTCTTAAAAACATCAATATGCGCAATCTTTTCACCGGTAAAAAATTTATCAGTCACTTTCGACACGGTAAATGTCCCATCTTCCCTAAAAACGATAATATCATCTATATCCGAACAATCGCACACGTATTCAGCCTTTTTCAGCCCCGTACCTGCAAATCCATTTTCCCTGTCAACATAAAGTTTCTGGCTTGCGGCAGCAACCAATGTTGCCTGAATGGTATCAAAATTTCT
>JAGLWB010000304.1 GCA_023133655.1 Bacteroidales bacterium | reverse complement strand
GTGTGAGTGTGAGTGTGGATTTGGGAATGCAAAAGTATAAAAAATATTAACGTCTTGGTCATTGAATATTGGAATTTGATTATTATTTGAAATTTGTAATTTAAACTTGTAATTTCTTCACTCCGTTTTTGGAGATAACCAATATTATTTCATAAGTTTGCAGCCTCAAAAACAGGGGGCTAACCTATAAATTAAAATAATGGCAACAAGGGTAAATATCTTCGCAGGCAGAGCCAGCCGGTACCTGGCTGAAGAGATCTGTAATACCTATAATAAAAAGCTTGGAAATATTGACGTGGCGGAATTTTCCGACGGCGAATTCCAACCCTCCTTTGAAGATAATATCCGTGGTAATGATGTTTTTATTATTCAATCCACCTTTCCTCCTGCCGAAAATATCCTTGAACTTCTTATGCTGATTGATGCCGCCAAAAGATCTTCAGCGAGACAGATAATTGCCGTTATCCCTTATTTTGGGTATGCCCGGCAGGATCGTAAGGATAAACCCAGGGTCTCCATTGCCTCAAAGCTGATCGCCAACTTATTGTCAGCTGCCGGCGTTACACGGATTATTACCCTCGACTTGCACGCCGACCAGATACAAGGATTTTTTGATGTTCCTGTCGACAATCTCTACGCGTCATCTATTTTTATTCCTTATCTTAAGAAATTAAACTTACCTAATCTTACCATGGCATCACCCGACTCGGGAGGTACCAGAAGAGCTGTTGCTTATGCAAAGATTATGCATACTGATATGGTTATCTGTTATAAACAACGGGCAAAGCCTAACGAAGTGGCAAAAATAGCACTCCTGGGAGACGTAGAAGGTAGGGATGTAGTGCTGGTTGATGATATCATCGATACAGCCGGAACCATACAAAAGGCAACCAGGCTTATGAGAGAAAATGGTGCAGCAAGTGTCAGGGTATTTATTACTCACCCTGTATTATCCGGGAATGCTTATGAAAAAATAGAACATTCAGAATTCGATGAATTGGTTGTGAGCAATACTATCCCGCTTAAAAAGGATAATGATAAAATAACTGTCCTTTCTACTGCCGGGCTGCTGGCCGATGTTATTCGCAGGGTTCATAAGCATAAATCAATAAGCTCGCTTTATAAATTCGATAATTAATAAATTATTAATCTATATAAACAATAAAAATTATGAAAACAGTATCTGTGAGCGGTTCTCAAAGAGAGAACGTAGGGAAAAGAGATGCTAAAATGAACAGGAGACTTGGAAAAATACCATGCGTTATCTATGGTGGTGAAAAACAAGTTCATTTTACCGTCGATGAAATGGCCTTTTCAAAACTTATTTTTACCCCCGAGGTCTATATCCTAAAACTCACTATTAATGGATCAACGTACGATGCAATCCTTCAAGATGTTCAATACCACCCGGTTTCCGATAAGGTGTTGCATGTTGATTTTCTTGAATTGAGACCTGGAAAACCAGTAATAATTTCGATACCTATTAAAATAAAAGGTGTCTCTCCGGGTATTTTAGAAGGTGGAAAACTCATTAAAAAGAAAAGAAAACTTCGTGTTCAGGCAATGCTGGAGTTTCTTCCTGATTTTATTGAATTGGATATTTCTAAACTGAACATTGGTGATGCTATCAAAATAAAGGATCTGGATTTAGAAAATCTAACCCTCCTTGACTCCCCACGCGATATGGTCATCGCAGTACAAGTAACCAGGGTTGTGGTGGAAGAAGAAGAGATCGAAGGTGAAGAAGAAGTTACCGGTGAAGGAGAAGAGAGTCCTGCTGAAGAGGGAGCACAGGCAACACCTGCTAAAGAGTAACAGGTTTTTTATTGCATTTTTCAGATATAATATTTTTCTGGTTTGAAATTCCTGATTGTCGGTTTAGGTAATATAGGCGAGACATATTCCAATACCCGTCACAATATTGGATTTGTGGTGCTGGATGCCCTTGCACAGTCAGCGGAAACAAAATTTTCTGCTGACAGGTATGCTAATATGGCAAAAATAAAATTCAAAAGCCGCATTTTGGTACTTATCAAACCTTCAACCTATATGAATCTGAGTGGTAAAGCTGTTAGGTATTGGTTGAATAAAGAAAAGATTCCCCTGGAGAACCTTTTGGTGGTTGTGGATGATATAGCATTGCCTTTGGGCACATTAAGGCTGAAAGCAAAAGGTGGCGACGGCGGTCATAATGGATTAATCGATATCATCTATCATTTGGAATCAACAGAGTTTTCCCGCCTCAGAGTGGGTATTGGCGATGACTTTGCAAAAGGTTATCAGTCAGATTATGTATTAAGCCAATGGACCAAACAGGAAGAGGAGGTGATGATTCCCAAAATTAAAATTGCAGGAGAGGCAATCAAAAGCTTTGTGACGATCGGTGTTGGAAGAACAATGTCGATGTATAATAAATAGGTAACTTCTGTTTTGTGCGAGGTGACACACAAAATAGAATTGCACGATTGGGCGATTGCACGATGTATAAGATTGCGCGAAGTACTTCGAAAATAGTTACGTCGTGCAATCGCTATATCGTTCAATAAAAACTCACAGTACTACAGAGAATAGGTGGCGTTTATTCCTGATAATAAACCCTCTTTACCCGCCTGGAAATCCCGGTTAGCACTTCGTATGGTATAGTCCCCAGGTCATGAGCAAGCTCAGTAATCGGATAATCTTTGCTAAAAACAATCACCTCATCACCTTCAGCAGCTTGTATTCTGCTGATGTCTACCATACACATATCCATGCAGACGTTCCCTACAACAGGAGCCGGATGCCCGTTAATAAAAAGTTTTCCAATGCCATTACTTAGCCTTCTGCTTAATCCATCAGCATAACCAATGGGCACAATGGCGATGATCATATCCTTTGTTGCTTTCCATTGCCGGTTATACCCAATGGTTTCATTTGCCGGCACTTTTTTTATTTGCGAAATGGTTGAACGAAGGGTGCTAACGTGTTCCAGCGAATCTTGTTCATTCTCAACTGAGGCAATACCATAAAGGCTTATCCCAAGCCTGACCATGTCGAATTGTGCCTCTGGAAAACGGCTGATGCCGGCAGAATTGAGAATATGACATAAAATTTTATAGTTGAATTGTGAGCATATTTTTTCGCTCATTTTTTTGAAGAGTTCAATCTGATAACTGGTAAAGCCGTCATGAAGCCGGGCTTCACTGGCAGCGAGGTGTGAAAAAACGGATCCGATGGTAATCATAGGATTATCCATTAACTGGTTTGTAAGCTTGTCCAGATCTTGTAATTCAAACCCCAACCTGTGCATGCCTGTGTCAACTTTGATATGTATTTTAACGGGTTTGGAAAGCCTGCCATTAAAATTACTGATGGCTTCTTCCAGTAATGCCAACACACGAAAGCTGTATATTTCAGGTTCAAGGTCATAGCGAAGGAGTATTTCCACACTTTGTTCATCAGCATTCATTACCATAATGGGGAGGGTAATACCGGCTTTTCTAAGTTCATATCCTTCATCAGCATAAGCCACCGAGAGGTAATCAGTATGGTGATACTGCAGGAGGCTGGCGATTTCATAACTGCCACTTCCATACGAAAAAGCCTTAACCATAGCCATAACTTTTGTTCCGGGACCTAACTTTGAGCGGTAATAATTTAAATTATGGATCAGAGCGTCAAGGTTTATTTCCAGAATAGTTTCATGTGTTTTTTGCTGAAGGATCCGGCTGATCTTTTCAAAGGCAAACTTTCTGGCTCCCTTGAGCAGGATCGCCTCATTTTGGAAAGATGTTAAATCAAAGTGATTGATGAAATCTTGCGTATCTGCGTAAAATAATTTCTGCATGCTGAACAGGTCATGCTGAGAGCTGATTTCAGGGCCGATACCAATGAGTTTATCCACATTCAGGCCTTCCAGTAATGAGGCCACTTCGGTGTAAAGGTCTTGTGTTTCTCTGCCACTCTGGAGTATATCTGAAAGAATAACAGTCCGGATTGGATGTTGTTTTTGTTGATTAAGAAAATCCAATGCGATGCTTAATGACGTAATGTCAGAACTGTAACTATCGTTAATCATCGAGCATCCGTTAATCCCTTCTTTCAGTTCCAGCCTCATGGCAACAGGACAAAGTGCTAACATTCTTTCTTTAATAATTACCGGATCATATCCTAATAATAACATTGATGCTGTACAATGCAATGCATTCTCGATAGATGCGGTGTCAGTAAAAGGAATCGTAAAAGAAAAGGTTTCATTCCTGAATAATCCTTTGACTTCGGTCTTGTCGTTTATCTTTTTCTTTGAAATGATTTGCAGGTTGGCCTCCGGGCTGTTGCCCCATGTAAATAGTTGTTTTTCAGACAAAACAATATCTCTTGCAATATGCTTGTGTATAGCTTCGTGATCAGAACAATAGATGATTGTTTTTGCATCGATAAAAAGCTTAAGTTTTTCACCAATTTTTTGATGGGTATTGAGGAAATTTTCATCGTGCGCCTGTCCGATATTGGTAAAAATACCAATATCCGGCCGGATGATGTTTCGAAGCTGTTCCATTTCATCCGGTTGAGAAATGCCTGCCTCAAAAAGGGCAAAGTCATGATTGGGATGTAATTGCCATACAGAAAGGGGAACACCGATTTGTGAATTATAGCTTTTGGGGCTTCTAACCATGTTCCGGTCTTTGCTAATTAGTTGATATAGCCATTCTTTCACAATGGTTTTTCCATTACTTCCGGTAATTCCTATAACAGGAAGAGAAAATCGTTGCCTGTGGGAAGCTGCAAGCGATTGCAGAGCTACGAGTACATCCGGGGCAAGAATAATATTTGCTCCCTTAAGCAGATGAATATTTTTTGGAGCTTTAGCAACAAGGAAATTCCTGATGCCTTTTTTGAAAAGCTCAGCGATAAATTTATGCCCATCATTTCTTTGACTGGTTAAAGCAAAAAACAATGTTTGGTTTGCTGTAATAAATTTACGACTGTCAATAAGAAGGTCGGAGATAATCATCTCAGGATCTGTAGCTGCGATCATTGTTCCTCTTACGATCTGGCAGATATCCGAAATTTTATAATGACATTCTTCAGCAACAGCCATAAGAAATTATGTTAACGTATTATTGAATAGCAGAATTTTTATTTTGTTTCTCATTGGCTTCTCCTTCCAGCCTCCCTTTTTCAAGTGGATTAGCTAACAATTCCTGGTACTCTTGCCTGTTTTTATAGATATCCATTCCGAGATAAATTGCCTGGCGGAAAGAATTGGGAGAAGCCATATTTTTCCCGGCTATTTCATAACCGGTTCCATGTGCAGGGGAGGTCCTGACAAAGGGTAATCCTGCTGAGAAGTTTACACCTTCATCAAAAGCCAGTGTTTTGAAAGGTATCAATCCCTGATCGTGGTATGTGGCCAAAATAGCGTCGAAGCGTGTATAATTTGAAGAGCCAAAAAAGCCATCTGCCGCGAAGGGGCCAAAAACCAGCATGTTATCATCCATGGCTTCCTGGATAGCAGGAATGATAAATTTTTCTTCTTCTTCACCCAGCAACCCTGAATCACCGGAATGAGGGTTTAATCCAAGCAAAGCGATCTTTGGTTTTTGTATGTTGAAATCAACGACCAAAGAATCATGTAATATTTTTATTTTTTTCAGAATAGATTCTTTTGTTATTTTTCCAGCCACTTCTTTTAGCGGAATATGTCCTGTTATCACACCGATACGCAGATTATTATGGATCATGACCATCAGCACATCTTCACTATTGAACTTCTCAGCAAGATATTCTGTGTGGCCTGGAAATTTAAAATCCCCCGATTGAATATTGGCTTTATTTATTGGTGTTGTTACTAATATATCAAGTGACTTGCTTTTTAAGTCGTTGCAAGCCTGCTCCAGGGCCAGGAATGAAAGTTCGCCCGCAATTTTTGTTGATTTGCCCAGTTCAATTTTTATCTCTTTTTCATAGCAGTTAATGATATTTGGGCGCTTGGGGTTTGCAAACTCTGCTTTTTTAATAAGATTAAGGCTGAAGTCAGTGATATTTAACACTTTACGATGATAAGATGCAACTTTTGAAGAACCGTATATAATAGGAGTGAATAATTCCATCAACCGGTGATCTAAAAAAGTTTTAATCATTATTTCATAACTAACACCATTCACATCACCATGTGTTATACCAATGCGGATTTTATTTTCTTTACTCTCTTGCTGTGGATTCATGTTTTTAGTCTAAATTATTATAGTTTTCACGAAAAAGATAAAAATAATTTGTCCTCCTCGGCGGATCGTTAATCTGACATCAACAGCCTTAGCTCCTGACACTTTTCTGTTGAATGAAATCAAAAAGGAGCCTAACACCTATACCGGTTCCACCCTGTCCTCTGTAATTAAATTTCTTATCAACAAAAGCCGGCCCTGCAATGTCGAGATGAATATAGGGATAATCAGTGAAATGTTCGAGAAATTTACCGGCTGTAATGGCCCCTGCTTCCTTGCCTCCGATATTTTTTATGTCTGCAATATCTGATTTTATCAGCTCACCATATTCTTCCCAAAATGGGAATTCTACTAGTCGTTCATAAACATGTTCACCACTTTTTTTCAGTACCGTCATCTCTTCATCACTTTTTGTTCCCATGGCTACAATACCGAATTTTCCAATTGCAATAGCAGCTGCTCCGGTGAGTGTGGCTAAATCAATAACCAGGGCAGGATCATATTTTTTTGCGTAACTCAGGGCATCTGCCAGGATCATTCGTCCTTCAGCATCGGTGTTTAACACTTCAACATGAAGGCCGTTGTGCATTTGAATTACATCCCCCGACACATAAGCGTTTCCGTTAAGCCGGTTATCAGTAGCCGGAATAAGGGCAATTACATGAACTGGTAATTTTGCTTTTGCTATTGCATATATGGCAGAAGAGGCGGCTGCAGCACCTGACATATCACTTTTCATGTTGTCCATATAAGTACCCGTCTTAATATTCAAACCACCG
This sequence comes from Bacteroidales bacterium, assembly GCA_023133655.1. Lineage (GTDB taxonomy): Bacteria > Bacteroidota > Bacteroidia > Bacteroidales > JAGONC01 > JAGLWB01. The sequence continues at coordinate 4,589 of JAGLWB010000304.1, read as the reverse complement.
GTATCATACGTCACCCCTTTGCCAACGAAAATGTATGGTTTTTTATTCACCGGATTTGGTGATTTCCATTCGATGATCGTAAAAGTAGGCGGATCCAAACTCCCCTTGTTAACAGCAAGAAGGCCTCCCATTTTTAACGATTCAATTTTTTTCTTATTAAAAATTTCCACCGTAGCATTAACACGGGCTCCCATTTCTGCGATTTCTTCCGATAGTTTTACAGCATTAAGAGAAGCTACCGGTTCGTTGATGAGATCACGGCAAATACAGGTGCTTTCAACAACGATGTTTAGGGGAGCAATGTCAGATTTGGTGATTTTTGTGGAAATGATTGAAATAGCATCCAGGGAGTTTTTCTTTTCCCCGGGATCCTTTTTATACCTCAGGAATTGGTAATTTCCAAGGGCCATGCCTTCAGCATAAGCTAACACCTCTGCGGGCTTGCCTTCCAGGTCTGATAGCACAATTCCCGGGATTTTTTGGTCATTAATTTTTGATACAATCTCTTCCCCTGCTATTCTGCAATTTTCCAGGCGTTTATACTTATTAGCTTCCTTTTTGATAAATTGAACAAAAATCCATCTGTTCAGCCGGTTGAAGGCAATCAACTCTTTTTTGTTTTTATCGTTTTGCTTTAATGCATAATCGATTTCATCCTTTTTTAAGATTGTTGTCTTCAGGTTTTTCCCATCCTCCAGCAATAATACGATGGAATCTTTTTCCGCGATCTTATCAGCTTTTTTTATCATTTTTTTATTATTTATCTCTATTATTATAAGCTCTATCTGCCGACAGACAGGCATAATTCGGGATCCCTATCCCTTTTTTGTCATCACGCTTTCTTCAATTTTTTGCATGATCATTTGTGTAGCGCCGGTTTTCTCCTTCACAAAGTTGGTACAAATATCCGAACATATTTTGTAAAAATCAGGGTTATCCACCAATGAATGGATGATATTATTTAATTCTTCTTTATGGTGAATGCAAAAAGCCCCTTTTAGGTTGATGAGATCAACAGCTTCATCGAATTTTTTATATTCCGGGCCGAAAATGACAGGAATACCAAAAGTTACTGCTTCCAGAATATTATGAATACCTTTTCCAAACCCGCCACCGATATAAGAGATGAACGCATACTGATACAATTGTGATAAGATACCAATGGTGTCGATGATAAGAATTTGATAAGAATCTAATTGCTCGTTGTCAGCGTTACTGTACCGGGCAGCCTTTCCTTTGGTTTTTGCGACTAAATCACGGATCCTGGTTTCGTGGATTTCATGTGGGGCGATGATTAGCTTAAACGAAAATCCGGGATTATTTAGTAAGGATAAAATTAACTCTTCGTCTTTAGGCCATGTGCTTCCGGCAACCAGAACCTGTGATCCGTCTTTAAATTTTTCGATAAGGGGAAATGATTTTTTCCTAATTTTGATTTCATGAACACGATCGAAACGTGTGTCTCCACTTATTGCAACATTTGATATGCCAACAGAGAGGAGAAGTTTTCTGGAATCATCATTTTGAACAAAAAAGTAATGGATGTTTTGTAACTGTTTTCTGAACCAGGTGCCATACCATTTGAAAAATGGTTGACCGGGCCTGAAAATGGCTGATGCCATAATTACGGGTATTTTTTCATGGTGAAGTTGTGCAAGGTAGTTATACCAGAATTCATATTTGATAAAAATCGCCACAGAAGGATGAATGAGGCTGACAAACCGGACTGCATTTTTGGATGTGTCAGCAGGTAGATAAAAAATATAGTCAGCTCCGCTATAATCTTTTCTGATTTCATAACCAGAGGGGGAGAAAAAGGTAAGCACAATTTTATAATCTGAATGGTTATGCCGGAAAGCTTCAATCAAAGGGCGCCCTTGTTCAAACTCTCCCAGACTGGCACAATGAAACCACGCAACCTTTTCTTCAGGATCAAGGCGATTTTTAATTTCATCGAAAAGCCCCTTTCTGCCTTTTATCCATTTCTTTGCCTTTGGGTTAAAAAAACTTGCCAACCTAATCAGGAACTGATAAAAACAGATGGATATATTATAAAGGTTTCTCAAAATTAATAGTAATAGAATGTATCAGGCACTTTCGGATAAAGCGGCACGAGCCATCCAATTTTAGCTCCGAAGAAGGTATCAAACCGTTTGGATTCATCTTTACCCATGAGGTTGAAATCATAGGCTCTTTTTGCTTTGGTCCAGGCCTGGACCAGTTCAATCCCGGCAAAAAAATTAAATAATTTTTTATTACCCAGGTGTAGGTACCCAATGAATTCGCTGATTGCCGGTCCTCCTGAAAGTTTATCATATCCTTTAGCGTAATCACCCATTACCTGTGGGACTGAACCTTCAATATTTTCTATTCTGATTTTATGTTGAAGGTATCCTAACCCACCTGTTATGATAAGCCCGCTGTTTGGATTTGGCCCTATGATATTAAATAATTTACCTGCTTTTACCTGCACATGAAACCCTCTTTCATAAAGGGATATTTCAGCAGGCGATCCGTATCGATCTATAACAAATCCTTCTTCTGTAGAGATGGATTCCAACAGACTTTCTTCGTTTTTTAGGTTTCCTCCAAAGATGAAGTTGCCATCCGCCCCAAGCAGTAGGTTTTTTTGGGTTTTTATCATGAAAGTACCGCCAATGGTAAAGTTACTTCCAAAACGTTCAGCTAAATCGCCTCCCGGAAGCTGAAAAGAAAAAGTAGGGCCTATCATAGGTGCAAAGAGCGATGATTCTGAAACATTAACCTGTGCATTTGAAAACAGCGTTAAGCTCAGTAAGAAAGCTCCCAATATATATTTGATAGATGATATCATAAGAAGGCTTCAAAATATGTGCAAAGATAGTAAAATCGTCTTTACCACCTCTTTTATCTAACGGCCTAACGCTTGAAGCTAATAATAAATTGTCTAACTTTGCTGTTTGGTATATTCAAATAAATTTAGAAGTTTAGCGTTTCATTTGAAAATGGAATAAGTGCATGAGACAAATTAGAATGGTTGATCTTAAAGATCAGTATGAAAGGATAAAACCTGAGATAGACCAGGCTATCCGGGAGGTTATTGATTCAACGGCATTTATAAACGGGCCGGCAGTGAAAAATTTCCAGTCAAACCTGGAAAAATATTTGGGCATAAAACATGTGATCCCGTGTGCCAATGGTACGGATGCTCTACAAGTTTCGATGATGGCGCTTGGCCTCAAACCGGGGGATGAAGTTATCACAACCTCGTTTACCTTCATTGCAACAGCAGAGGTGATCGCTCTTTTAGGCCTGATACCCGTGGTTGTGGATGTTGAGCCTGATACATTTAATATTGATATTCAGGCTATTAAAAAAGCCATCACGCCAGGGACCAAAGCCATTGTTCCGGTTCATCTTTTTGGCCAATGTGCTGATATGGAAGCGATATTGGATATTTCCCGTGAGCATAACCTTTTTGTAATCGAAGATAACTGTCAGGCCATTGGTTCTGAATATATTTTCAGTGATGGATCCCGGGCTAAAGCCGGCACCATCGGGGATGTTGGGTGTGTTTCTTTTTTCCCATCAAAAAACCTTGGAGCTTTCGGAGATGGAGGCGCTATATTTACCAATGATGATAAGCTGGCTAACCAATTGCGTATCATGGTTAATCATGGGATGGCAAGAAGGTATTATCATGATTATATTGGCGTAAACTCACGTCTTGACAGCATTCAGGCGGCAATTCTGAATGTTAAACTGAAATACCTCGATGATTATGCCTCCCGCCGTGTTGAGGTAGCTGATCACTACGATCGTATGTTTTCTGATAATCCCAGGTTAAAAATACCTTTCAGATCCCCAAACTCAACTCATGTTTTCCACCAATATACGTTGGTCGTACAAGAGTGCGACAGGGATGCATTACAATCTTTTTTAAATGAGAAAGAAATCCCTGCTATGATATATTATCCAGTACCTCTACACATGCAAAAAGCATATCAGGATCCGAGGTATAACAAAGGAGATTTTCCTGTAACAGAGTATTTATCACGGTCGGTATTATCCTTACCAATGCATACGGAGTTAGATGGTGATCAACTGGATTATATCACTTCGTCTCTCCTCGAATTTGTCAATCATTCTTGATCGTTATGAAAAAGGAATATTTTTCTCACGAAACAGCAATAATAGATAAAGGGTGTAAGATAGGATTTGATACCCGCATCTGGCATTTTTCTCATATTATGACAGGTAGTGTAATTGGTAAGCAATGCAATATTGGCCAGAATGTATTTATTGCTTCTGATGTGATATTAGGTGATAACGTCAAAGTCCAAAATAATGTATCCATTTATACGGGTGTTATAATTGAGGATGATGTGTTTCTGGGCCCTTCTGTGGTGTTTACCAATGTTATTAATCCTCGTAGTGCTGTTGTCCGGAAAGATAAATACGTAAATACAAGGATAAAAAAAGGAGCAACTATCGGGGCAAATGCCACTATAGTTTGTGGAAATGATATTGGCTCGTATTCCTTTATAGGTGCAGGGGCCGTAGTAACAAAACCAGTCGTGTCTTATGCTTTGGTAATAGGTAATCCTGCC
>JAGLWB010000303.1 GCA_023133655.1 Bacteroidales bacterium | reverse complement strand
ACCAGGATGTTGGCTTTGCTGTGGGCTGGAATGAAATGATCTTAAAAACAACAACTGGGGGAGGAATAATTGTAAACAATCAATCCCATAATGTATCTATCCAAAGAATTAAAATATACCCAAATCCAACAAACGATTACTTTATCATAGATTTAACTGATTCTAAAATCAATAATGCTAATATCGATATTTTTGACATATCAGGTAAAATTATATTTAGTAAATACATATACAATACTAATAAGTTTATTGTAGACGGTTTTCCTGCGGGAATCTACCTCATTAAAATTACAAGTAATAATAATGTTACCACTGAAAAAGTTGTAATCTATTAAATATGGGCAACTTATAGCTTTTTAATCCAAAACAAATATTACACCTTCCCGAATCATAAAAGTATCTTCCACTTCTCCTTTTCCTGGGTCTTTAGGTCATCCGGATAATTAAATTCCTCGCAGCAAGCCTCAGGCTGATTCTCATTGGTGAAAAGCCTCAAACCCTGTAATATCATGCCCCGTTATCAAAAGGTGGATATCATGGGTTCCTTCATACGTAATAACAGATTCGAGGTTCATCATGTGCCTCATGATAGGGAAATCACCCGTTATTCCCATAGCGCCAAGGATTTGACGTGATTCACGTGCAATTTCCAACGCCATATTGACATTATTCCGTTTAGCCATTGAAATTTGTGATGGTGTTGCACGATCTTCATTTTTCAACACTCCGAGGCGCCAGGCCAATAATTGAGCTTTTGTGATTTCTGTTACCATTTCTGCCAGCTTTTTCTGTGTTAATTGAAAGGCGGCGATAGGTTTATTAAACTGAGACCTCTCTTTTGCATAGCGTAATGCCGTATCATAACAATCCATCGCAGCCCCAATAGCGCCCCATGCAATGCCATACCTGGCAGAGTTAAGACACATCAATGGGCCTTTTAGCCCCTGAATTGCGGGGAAAATGTTCTCTTTGGGTACTTTTACATTATCAAAAACAAGTTCCCCGGTTACTGAGGCACGTAATGACCATTTATTATGCGTTTCGGGAGCGGTAAATCCCTCCATTCCTCGCTCCACGATCAACCCCCTGATGATATCTTCATCATCTTTAGCCCAAACAACTGCTATATCACAAATCGATGAATTGGTGATCCACATTTTGGCACCATTAAGCAAATAATGATCACCCATATCCTTTATCCTGGTAATCATGCTTCCGGGATCAGAACCATGATTGGGTTCGGTCAATCCAAAAGCGCCAATCATCTTCCCGGATGCCAAACCGGGCAAATACTTCATACGCTGATCCTCACTTCCAAAAGAAAATATTGGATACATGACCAATGATGATTGAACAGAAGCGGCTGATCGAACACCTGAGTCCCCTCTTTCCAGTTCAGTCATGATAACACCGTATGAAATCTGATCTAATCCGGCTCCGCCATACTTTTCAGGAATAAACGGCCCAAACATACCCAACTCCCCCATTTCCTGTAATAAATAAACCGGAAATTTATGTTCCTGGCATGCCTGTTCAATGACCGGTTTTACCGAACGATCCACCCAGTCGCGGATCGCGCTGCGAATAATCTTATGATCATCAGTCAGTAAATCATCTATTTGAAAATAATCCGTGGGTGTGTAAACTGAACCTGGCATATCACTATATATTTGAATTGAGGTAAATTTTGGTTTGCAAATTTAATCAATCTAAAATGATTTTTTAACTTTACCGCATGAAGAAAAGGAAGAAAAAAGGGAAGGAAAAATTTGGCATACTTCTTCCTCCTGCTGTTGGATATTCATTTTCATTACTCCTCAATCTTCTTAAAAAAAACAAAATCCTTCCCCGCTATTACCTGAGGGTGTTGGCCATTGTTGTAATCAACGTTATCAACATGCCTTTCAGGGCTTATGAACGTAAATTTATCAATCCCCGCATTGCAAAATCCAAAATAAATGAAGATCCTATTTTCATTATTGGTCATTGGCGTAGTGGAACAACATTACTGCATAATTTATTGACCCGGGACGAACAGATGGGCTATGTAACAACTTATCAGAGTGTTTTCCCGGATACCCTTTTCAATATTGCCGGAAAATTCATTTTTAAAAATTTCACAAAACTTTTAATCCCTGCAACCCGAAAAGGGGATAATGTCAAGCTAAATCCTGATCTGCCACAGGAGGAAGAGTTTGCGTTAGGCTGTGCACACCCCACCAGTTTTTATTATTTCTGGCTGTTTCCTGAAAACATAGAGGACTATTACTCCAAGTATATCCTTTTTAAAGATGTTTCAGACGATACGTTGATAAATTGGGGAAACGATTATTCTTTGACGATCAAAAAGGCACTCCGAAATCTAAACAAACGCCATTTTATTTCAAAAAACCCTCCAAATTCAGGAAGGATCAAACAATTACTTAAGCTATTTCCTGATGCTAAGTTCATACATATCCATCGAAATCCTGTTGAAGTGTTCCTTTCCACAAGACATTTCTTCCGTATCATGCTGCCCCATCTCCAACTACATTCGATCAATGAAAAGCAACTTGAGGAATCGATATTTATCATTTACAAAGAAATGATGAATCAACTTATACAGGATAAACATCTCATACCTGAAAATAATTTTATTGAG
>JAGLWB010000302.1 GCA_023133655.1 Bacteroidales bacterium | reverse complement strand
AAATTCGAAAGTCTCAAGGCCCTGCAGCTCAGGCAAAAAGAAATAAAGCCAACGTACCAAAAAGCAAAGCGGGTCCTGGACGGTATAGGGTCAAGGCCGTATGTGGGACTATTCTTTGATGCTAACCGGCAGTATGGATTTACCGAACCCGAACATCCGGACTTTAGCCTGAAATATGATATCTACAGGTTGAAACAGGACTATTCCCCTGTCATCACCGCGGATTCATATAATGCCCTGCTGGACCGGGAGATCAAGGTAGACAGTATATACCTCAAGGCCAGGACAGGCTTGGCGATCAATGACCATACGATCCCGAACAAAGCAGATAAGAAGCGTATCACCAATGCCATATTCAACCTCCCGAAAAGACCGGGGAAAGTAAGTGACAAGCATTATCCTCCCTGGAACCGGCCCTTCATCATAAAGACCAGGATATCCCAGGACCTCAATGATCAGGGATGTTATGATATCCAGGCTATGAGCAAGAAGGATGACCAGGCACTACTTGAAAAGGACCCGAAGCATAACGTATATCATAACAGTGCAATGCTCATCACCGGCATAGGCAGGATAGAGAGCAGTGTCAAGATCAATAAGGTAGGCCTGTTCTGTGAGAACCGGACCATATTTGATATCTACAAATTCTTTGACAGGGTAGGCCGCAGTTTCCAGATCTATCTCGAGCAGCTCTTAAAGGAACAGGGCATCATCCTGGAGGCCCCCAGGTATACGATCAGCAAGCAGGTTGATGTATGCCAGCCTACAGACAAGGAATATCACAGACGATTCTTTATGTCTTGCTATGATGCACCGGTCCCCACTCACATGACAGGGAAATTCATGATGATGGACCTGACTGATTACCTGTCGATCACCTGCTATGATAAGAAGGAATCTGCTACTTGGAAGCTGAACAATGAGGTACTCAGGGACTTTGAGCAGGAATACTTTGAGATGGAGTCAAAGGAAGAGTACCGGAGTGAGATCAAGTTCGAACTCTCCCGGAATATCTATGAAACGATCAGTTATGCCTACATGCTCAGTATGATCCAGCAGGAATCCATGCTGCGGTTCGTTGAAGACTACGCAAATATCTTCAAAAAGAAAAACCCAGTTATGGAACTTGATAACAAGACCTTAGCTGATTGCGTTTTTTCTCATTCAAAGTGTTTGATACTATTCAATTCAATAATCCTTGTGAGATCAGAGATTATTATGCAAGTATTCAACGAAAGGGTAAACCATCCGGAAAGCCAACTTACTAAAAAACTTCTTGGCCTTCTTGAGGCCCGTGTTATAAATACGGCGAAGCCACCCCCCCCAAATGACCCCACAAGACAAAAACATCAGGATATACTGGTCTCTGAAATAGAAGAGGTTAGTCGGATGCGCTGGTCGATTAAGCAGGAATACGTGAGGGAGCGTCTCTATGACATTGATGCAATTAAGATGCTCTTCAATTAACATTCATGAGCTCTGTAAGGGCTTTTATGAAAATAAGAACAATTAGGAGATAAAAAATAAATGAATGGAAAAGTAGAAAGTGGAAAGACAGGAATTAGTTTGTCAGATCTGGTTGCTGGGGATCTTATAGAGATCGAGGTAACAGGTGTCAGTCAGTCGGAAAAGAATGGAGATAATCTTCTTATTGTTGCCGGAACGCTTGATGATAAGATGATAAACATTGGTCTTATCGGTGATAAGGCGATTGAGGGTTTCCTGGGACATTCTGAGAAGACTGAGAATGGTATTCGCAGCGATGTACCGAAGATCCATGCATCAGTTGATATGACTTGGATCAATGCACCGTATTGAAGGGATTTAATTCCCTTCTATTCTTTTTTAAGAGGCAGTATGATGGATTGTCCAATTTGTGGAAAGGAAATGAGATATTATTATCTTGAAGGATATTATTGTATTGATTGTGATTTTTGGCAACTTGATGGAGATTGATATGATAGAAGATTTAATAGTTGGAGATGAAGTTATATTTAGATTTGATGGATATCTATACAAAGGAATAATCAAAGGATTTCAGGGTAGTAAAGTTGAAATTGATGATGAGTCTGTTAAACAGATTACTATCTAAAAAGATATTAAAAGATATATTTTCTATTATATTCGGCCGCAGATTTTGCCGGGTCGTGGTCGTCTCGGGTTTTTCACGGCGACCTGTATTCGAAATATTACGGCGGTAAACTCTCCCTTAAAGCCCCCTCTCTTTATAGAAAATAATACTATTAGTTTAGATATTAATTAATATTATTTTTAAAAGTTTAAATAATCTTCTGCGAAATATTGTTTTATCGTTTATTATGGAGGTAGTAAGTATGTTAAAAGAAATTAAAGAGTTTTTAGTATCGTTTGTGATATTGATGATGGATATGGTTATGGCACATATAGTTGCTGCAAAGGTAATCTCGGCTAAGATCCTCACTGGAAAGCTGTCGATGAAAGACTTCCTGGCAGATCCAACTGCTGAGACAAGCCCCAAACTTCTTGTTGGGATTGTAGTGGCACTCACTATCGGCCTTATCGTAATTGGATACTTGTTCCCGGTCGGTATGACAGCATACCACAGTATCAACTTTACGGCAGCTGGTATGACATCTGACGAACAGTCGCTCTACGGGGTCCTGGGTATCTTTGCATTGCTCTGCCTGTTGCTGGCATTCATCGGGATCGCAATGGCCGCACACGACAACTGATCATAAGTAACGGAGTACGATTACATGAAACCCGGAGTTATGGTAGGGATCGTTGTCAGCATCACCGTAGGACTGCTGTTGATCGGGTATCTGTTGCCTATAGGGTATACAGCATACCATGACGACTCGAAATCATACACCACGACCCTGACCACCACTGGCGGTATCACTCTGATCGGCCAGGGTGTATCCATTAATCTGACGGCTGTCAATGCCAGCGCGAATGCTACGTTAGCGTTGTATGAAATGGGTGCACTGGTGGATACACAGTTGATCAACAAGGATGCTACTGGGACTTTCGCAGCACCCGGGGGCTCCATCACCGTGACGCCTACAGCGATCACTGCGAACAGCGCAACGATCGATGTGGTGATCCCCACACAGTTCAGGTGGGATGATGGTGAGAGTGGGATGTTCACTGTGTTGGGTGTCATGGTGTTGATTGGGTTGATGCTGGCATTTGTTGGAATGGCAATGAAAGCGTTTGAGTAGGAGGCCTGGTGATGAAGGGCAGGTCTCTTATTTTTATTTTTCTTTTTTTAGCTTTATTATTAAATCCCGTTAGTTGCGAAAGCGGGAATGGAAGTATTAGTACATATGTATCAACCGGTTTAGATAATACTGAAAATGTACGCTCGGGTGGCGACACTATGAGTATAACTTCAGATATGTTATTTAGATTAAATCATGATTTAGGCGGTATACCAGATAGTTACCACATTGATGGAATTCAAATTAGAAACTCGTCTGTATATAATAGCATTCCAGTAAATTTAGGTGACCCATTTTATATATATTGGTCTGCAAATGGATTGACTAAAGATGACTTGGTGGGTTATGGTAGTATATTAATTCATAAATCAAGTTATGCAGGTGATAATAATGTAAATGCTTCTATAACTTTCTTTTTTGATGAATTTACAAAAAAATCAGGGGAAACAGGTGAACAATATTATATATTAGATGGAAATTGGAATGCAATTTCATCATGTTATTCACATTATTATAAAGATGACCAGGCAAATAAAATATATTTATATTATAATAGTATTAATTCAGTTATTACTTTTACAATGCCTCAGCATGATGTGGTTTTTGCTACATCAAGCGGTTATAAAAATAGTAATCATGAATATTATTCATTTGGTGATTTTAGAAATGATTATGATTATGAACTTACTACAAGTTATTTTAATATAGATATTCAAAGACAAGGATTCAATGAATCTTATGATTTTTCATCTTCAAAAATAAGAATGGAAAATCTTAGTGATGATTCATTATATTATCAATCTGGTTTTACAACATCAAATACAAGTCATTTTTTAATTATAGGTGATTATAATTATTATATTGTAAGAGAAATAGATGATTATAAACATTTGATATATACAACTTATGAAGATGGGGGTGAGGATCATACTGCTGTTATTGAGTTTAATCAGTCGTTTTATACTGATCCTGAACCTGCAGGGGTTGAGTATGATATCAATAGCATGGATCTGGTAAACTTTGAGTATTGGATTAATGTAGAGGGTACGAATGGCGGAAATACGTGGATTACAGTCAATGAAGAGTATATCGAGCTTACAGATAGTGTAGGGCAGGTAAATTTCACGATAGAGCGTCAATGGCTTACATTGCCTATGGATATCCAAGGATTTATGTTTGCATATGATAAAAATACAGGAATGATAGAAGAGATTGCTTCTACTGAGATTGTATTATATAATCCTGAAACTCTTGCGCCTGGGACTGTTTGGACAGATAAATCAAATTATAATGTAACTGAGTTAGTTGAAATATCTTATACAACAGACGTGACTGAGAATTATATTGCTGTTGAAGAGCCATATTCATTATGGTCTACACATGATGTGCCGGTTGGTACATATTCATTTTTATATGAATTATCAACTTCAGCAGTAGGGAATACAACAATTTATTTATTTGAAAATAGTGAACTAGCTGATCAGGTAACGATATCGGTTTCGTCTGAAAGTGGTGATGATGCCTATGCTGCCTGGATGAAAGATTATTATTTTGAAGGGGAGACGGCAAGTTTTTATTATTACAGTTCAAACGCGTCAGCGCAAATAACTGTTTATGACGGGGCTGATATTGTTGTATTTGGTCCGGCAACTACACAATTAGGATATCATAATGGCAGGGTCAATACTGTAAACACTAACCCAGGTACGTTTTTATTATCATTGTATCATAACGGAACTTATTATAATGATACGATGATATTTGAATCAGTTGATTCATGGGTCCGGTTTGATTCGTCAAAATATAATGTAGGAGACACAATTAATATCGAGTATTATCTTGCTGACCCCACTCATCAAATTTCAATGTGGGATGCACATGTGGGATTAGTTATTCGGTTCACGACAAATTATGGAGTTCTTGTTTCCGGAAGTATGGAAACAGTTCCATTCACACTTTCAGAAGATAATGAATATAGTTATGATGTACCGGGAAAACTGAGCAGTGGCGATTTAACATTAGGTTATTGGACAGTGTTTATCGAGGAGAGAAATGGAGTGTTAGGTGATTCCTGGGATGAAGCGTATGTATGTTACGCAACAGATGATGATGATGGTTCGTATGGTACTGATGCATCAAATGAGATGATCAGTATATTCTTTTCTCCTGAAGGAATATTTTTATTATTCACAGCATCTCTTACCATGATGGGTCTGGTGGCTGCGCATCACCCTGCAGGTGGGGGAGCGGGTGCTGTGGTGGGTGTGGGCTTTGGTGTATATTTCAAAGTACTCCCGGTCTGGATGTTGTTGCTAATGGTCATTGCATTTGTGGTCCTGGCAGGGGTTAGTGTTGCGGTATACTTCAAGGGGAAATGATCATGGGTGATTATGATTTAATGATTATGGTTGCTGTTGTTTTTGCTTCGGTATTTTTTGGGGGTTTCATGTATGTATATGCACAGGAGCCTACGATTGATCATACTATATCTGGGAATACAAGTCAGAATTGGGATACAGCGCAAGATGCATCAGGGATTGATAGTGTTTTTCAGTTATTAGATGATTTTAATGATGTGGAAATATTTTTAGTATCGCTGTTTGTATCTGCAATGGGAACAATAGGAGCTATAATTGGATTGCGATTTTTGAGGGGGCAGTGATAATGGAATTAGAACAGGTATTCATATTGATCATGACGTATGGTGCGGCATTGTATGTTTCATTCGGGAAAGGAAAAGGAACAGTATCAATGGGGATGATGTTGTTGGTATTATCGTTTTTTGTTCTGCTGCATCAGATGATCGGATTATCGTATAACTATGTTTATCTTGTATCGTTTTTGACATATTTTTTAATTGCAGTAATAAGCATGACACAATTGAAGGAGGCGTAAAAATTGGATATGTTAGTATGGTGGATGTTGATTCTTATCTGCATCATGGGTCTGTGGATGATGATCATATTTGCACTTGGGTATTCTTCGATATCCATGTTCGTGAATAGGATCATAAGAAAAGGTTTTATTTTTGTAACGATAGTCAAGGAGTCCGGGACGATCTCCAGGACCTGGGTATCATCGAAAGACTTGCAATTTAAAAAGAATGGAAAAGATTATTCTATTACTGAAAAATATATGCGAGCCCGGCACGGGCTCTGGCATGAAGGGGTGTCACAGCAGATCCCCTGGCCTGACAGCTCACTTACCTTCCTGAAGGAAGGGGCGGTCCTGGATAGCAGGGCTGCTACAGCAGTCTACAATTCGAAAGTAGCGGAATGGTTGAACCTGATCAGGAATAATCCGAACCTGCAATTGATCCTGATCCTCCAGTTTGTGATTCTGGGTATGGTGCTTGTCATTGCATACCTGTCATATGTTGATCATATGAAAATAGTCCAGGCACTCAGCATTGCAAAAACAGCAGCACAGCAGGGCGGGATAGTCGTATGAACTCAGAAGATGATGATCCGTTAAAGGATTTTGTTATTCCAGGCGGTAGTCAGTCCGGGCATGACCAGGCCTGGCTGGAAGCTATGAATATGGTTGGCCAGTTCCTGGAATCAGATGATATCAGGGAAGTCACTGAACTTACAAAAGGTGAGCGGCTGGTGATCAGTATGATGGAAGGCCTGGCAAATGATCCTTTTCCGTACTGGAGACCGGGAGGAAAACAAATATCATCAGAGCCATTAAAGAAATTCATCACAGCCTATGATATTAGGGGTAAGTCACTGAACCGGGGATTTCTTGGAGAAGCTGTACAAATTTTCCAGGGGATATTCCAGGGTCTTAAGGATTCGAGAAGACGGGAGGATAATGGCGGGTTTTTGGAAAATGTTCTGAAATGAGGATCTGGAATGCATAGAGGATTTGTAGGGGATCAGCGGCACCGGAAAGGAAACGGTAAAACAATTGCTGCAGTCCGGGAACTTACGAAACTATATCTGAAAAATCATTACAGGATATACTCAAATATTTGGCTGGCTGTCCCTCATATCCTGATTTCTGCTAATGACCTGATCAAGCTTGGAAAGGACCCGGACAGTCTCAAGCATTCCATTATTTTTGTTGATGAGATCCAGAATGTTTTTAACAGCATTGGGAAAGGCACGGCAAATTTAGTATTCAACTTTATCCAGAACCAGACCAGGAAAGGTGATACTCATTTATTATGGACATCACAGCGGGCAAAAAATACTGATAACAGGATTGTTGATGATGCGGAATTGTTCCATTGCAGTAAATGGCATATGGATGGCACTCGCTGTTTTGACTCGGAGGATAGATGTCACAGAGAACATTTTATCAAGGTAATCAATATCTATTCAAGAGCTGGGTATGCTTTCAAGGTCAGCGAATATGTTGTGGATCTGTACGACACCAGCGAGGTTGTCCCCCTGGCATTTTTCCAGCACGAAGAGATAAGGAAAGAACTGAAGGCAAGTACAAATGCAACGGAAGGAACGGGAATAAAAAATAATTCTTTTGGTAATGCTACAGAACTGGAATATATCAAGGAACTTCGCAGGGTCCTTGGTAAGAAAGCGATCATCCGGCACAATGCACAATTCAATGATGGGCGTATCAGTTTGTATGATGTTGAAGTAGAACATCACGGGAAATTATTTCTTTTCGATGTTGTGGGATTGTCTACAGGAGAGAAAAGTAAGAATCCCAGGTTGCATACGAAACATAAGAACTGGGGAGATAAGATCGAGTTTGCCAGGGAAAGGAATGCACAGGGGTTCATAGTATTCCGGAATGGTACGGGCTGGAAGGGCCTGGAGATCGACAGGCAGGCTGAGTGGATCAAGTTGAAGGGAAAGGTCACACTAACTGAAAAGCGTATGAAGATCGCGGTTGATGTCAATGCCATTTTTAATTAATGCACCGAAAGAAGATTTGAAACTCTTCAGGATTATTATGTTTGGGGGAGTGGTGTTCGGGACGGTGCTGGCGGTGTTGTTACCGGGTTCTGCGAAATTGGTATATATTCAATTTGAGTTATTGTGTACGATATTATTGTTCTTATCTTTACTTTTCAAGTCAAAGGAGGTATACAAATGAATAAAAAAATAATATTGATTGTTTTATTATTAGCAACAATCAGTTTTGCTGGTTGTGCATCTAAAAATAATCCAATTGAACATGAAATCATAAAAGTGAATGTAGTCGAAAATATTGATGATGATTTGAATCAGTATGATTTTGATATAATCTACATTAATCCAGAGGGTTATATTAGATACATGTCTACGTCAGAGCAAGATTCAAATAATATAGTTAGATTGAAAAGATCAGATGATAATGAATATAAATTATTAAAAATAAATGATGGAATTTCAATTGATACATTTGAATTGCATATTCCTAAAAATGTAACATTGTTTTTGCAATCTGAGGAGATGATTATTTAATTTATTACTATTAAGCATGTAAATTAATCCTAATACATAGGTTTATTAATTCAAAAAGATATTATTTTATGATGCCTTTATTACAACAAATGCCTAATGGTCAATACATGATGACGGTCAGTAAAAAGATTGTTGATGCTCAGGGCTGGAAGCCTGGTATAGAATTAATGTATATGAATATCGGTCCGTATGTCCAGCCTCAGAGTGGAGATGTTATTTTAAGACCTACCGGTTATTAGATCTGATTTAATAACGTCTGGTCTATTAGTTTGCCGTCAATCCATCCGTTCATGTTATACATTGCCGGATCTATATTTTTTCCTGAAAGATGCACATAGGTTCCGGGCATGTCACTGTTCGGGCTCCATCCCTGCTTTTCTTTAAGCTGCGATTCTGTCAGGTAGTTTGCCAGGTTAGTGCTCTGGGAATGCCTGAACATCCGCAGGTTGATCTTCTTTGTGATATGTGCATTCCTGGCAGCTCTCTGGATGGTCCTGAGTATGGTATCATATTTCATGATCTCATGATCATTGCAGGTGACCCATAGGGGAGCGTCAGGGTCATCCCTGCAGGGGTGGTGTATCAGCCATTCCTTGATATAGGGTGCTGAATGTATCAGGCGTATTCTGCGGCCTCCGGTCTTTCCGTGGACTATTACTATCATGGTATAGACCATCAGGGGGAGCAGCTGGATATTACCGTTAATGACCTGGGGCTGGTATACTTTTACGAACTCTTCAGAAATGTTTTTGAGCCTGATCGATGAGAACCATTCTCCAGGCCTGGCCCCTGATTCATAGAAGCTTATGATCAGGGCCGGATCGCGGTGGTTCTTTGTGGCATGGATCATCTGGTGGATCTCTTCATAGGTCAGGAGATCAGGCAGGGGTGATCTGGGTCTGGGTGTTTGTATCCAGTCCACAAGTTCAGGTTTTTCAATGAACCTGTAGAACAGCCTGAGCACGATCTTGTAATCTCGTTTGGTCCAGTCGCTAAGATCGGCCTGGTTGATGGATGCGGCCAGGTAGATCATGTCTTCATAGTCTGCCTTGTGGAATGGTTTGTTAAGCAGCTTTGAGAGCTGTGTGAGTACACTGTAATACTTGATGATCCTGTATATGCTGAGGTCATCGGCCTGGGCTTTGAGGATGAATTTGTCTACAAGTTTCTTATCAGACCTGGTAACTATTGATTCAAAATTCTGCCTGGCCCTGGTGTATCGTCTTTGCTGGTCATAGATATCCATGTTTTTCACTATACTCCTACATCTGTTTTTAAGATTTAAAAGAGAGTATAGTGAAAAATTCAAAAGTATAAAAATTTATTGTGAGATAAAAAAAATACTAACTCTTAATCATTTCCATCATTCCCATTGTTTGGCATAATGACATATTTATAGTAATACCAAACAATAGAAATTATTATGATGCAGAATGTTATAAAAAAAATATCACTATATTCTAGCATGGCATATCCTCCTTAGTAACCTTCCAGCATAAAAACCTACAATGGATGCTATTACTAATGAAAAACATCCGTATACCACAATTTCTTCAGTTGTCATGTTATTTTCACTCCTCCAGTAATACTATTGCTATTTTTTTACCTTCCCATGATGCAGGCAGGTTTACCCGACTAGACGAAGCGTTACCCCGCCCGACTTTCTTATATTTGATCTCGTGGCCTTCGAGGTTGAATGTGTGCATTTAGATCATCCCTTCATTTTCTAATAATTCAAATGCTTCATCAAAATATTCTCTCCAGGAATCATCACATAGAGTATGTTTAATCCAAAGACCAGAACCAATATGAATATAGTCTAAATATTTGTAAAGTTCTTCTTGATCGACATTAGCGTGTAGGCCTACTACATCAGTGGTTGGTCCCCATGTGGAAGGTCGGCCATGTTTGTTATACATCTCTTCAAGTTTGCTTAGTATTTTTTTATTGGTTGCCATATCATTTCTCTCCTATAGCATAGTGCTACAATATATCTATATAATAGCGATATTATATATACTTATCGCTTAGTAATTCGATAGAGAGAATTTATATCCATGACTTAAAAATATCTAAAGCATTGTCCATTGTACTGAAAACTTCTGAAATGGGTTTTAAGCTTTCGTTTATGTCATACAAAAAATAAATAATAATCATCAGTCCAATGCAGATTATTATTTTAAGATACACATCAAGTTTTTGATATTCATCCATATTATTTACTCCCTGGTATTTGTCACATATGCCCATGGAGTACTTTCAGGGGTAATTTAGTTTAAAAAATGGGGGATTTGCCCCATAATTTAAGCCTCGGGGGGGATTTGAACCCCCGACCTCGTCCTCTTTGGAGTCCGGGAGTCAATCCCTCGAAGCTAAATTATGGGGCTGTGAACAGGCAGT
>JAGLWB010000301.1 GCA_023133655.1 Bacteroidales bacterium | reverse complement strand
TATTTAGCTTTAGATGGATTTTTTTGTTGTATTTGATATGTAAAGATACAACATTTAAGGCAAGGTCAAGTTTTATTTAACCACAAAGTTATACCGTTAATAAAAAAGCTTTTTTCAAAAAATATTATTATTTTTGTTGTGGACTGGTTTCGATCCTGTATTATTGAGTAAGAATTTACTCTTAGGACGTTTCCAGTTCTTTAATTTTCTTAACCTTCCTGTTTGATATTGGAATTTCATCCAATTTTTGTTTCTGATACCTTCTTTTCTTTTTTAAGTTATCCCTGGTTTGTTGCTTTTTAAGCTCTTGCAAGTCAGATTGTTTTTCCAGTGATTTCTGCCTGTTTCTTTGGTCAATTGCAGCATCATAAGGATTCCCGGATTTTAAAACCCCCCATATATGATTCTGATCATTTTGTGCATCAATATGCCCATTGCAAAGTAATGGCATTTACCCTCTGCCCTGATGTCAGCATATTTTTTTTTCATAAAAGGATCGTACTTTATTGCACTAAAACATACCATGTAAAGTACTGCACGCATTGACTTTCGCCCTTTCTTTGAGAGGTGGCTTCCCCAGGTCCCATCCCCACTTTGTTTAAACTCAGGGTTGATCCCAAAATATGCAGCGATCTTTTTTGTGGTTGGAAAGCGGTTAATATCCTCTATTTCAAATAAAATAGCAATAGCACTACTATAACTAATGCCTATTATCGAGCAGAGCAGTTTAACCAAATAGTTATCCTTGTAGGTGGCTTCAAGAAAGGCTTTGCTTTCACTTATTTTTTCTTTTTTATGCAATATTTCCAAACAAGTATTCTTGATGATAAAACCAATATGATTGTTGGAATCTTGCCTGTTCTGGTTTGCTTTTTCTACAATCCTTACGGCACGATTAGGCCCTATCCCCTTTATTTTTCCGAGTTTTTTAACTCCTGCCTTTTTGATGCTTTGGGCAGTAGGATATTTGCTTAATGTTTTCAACAGCCACATAGGAATTCCATTTCGGCAGTAAACCAGCACTTCTGAAAAATACTGATAAAGTAACTTTTCAAGCTGATTATTCAACTGTACTTTTTGCTTGTTTAGCATTCTTTGATAAGTGTAAAGCGATCGCCAGCTTTTAAATGGGTTTTTTTGTTCCGCATCACCCTGACAATAGTGAACCTTACCCTTATAGCTTATCAAATAGCAGGCAATGTTTAAAGCACTAATACCATCTGTTATCGTCCTGTTTAAAGAAGCTTTACTGATGCCCTTTACTACTACAGGGTTCAATAAGGTCACTTTAACTGGGATTTTCCCGGACAATGACAAAAGGTAATTGTACCAATTTCTTTCATAGCCACCTGTGCTTTCTACTCCGCAATAGATCTCATCGTCCGGTTTTGTTGAAGCATACCGGTTTAAAATAATACCCAATTTATCATGTCCTTTTGGGGTGTCATCTAACTGAAACAATGGCTCTATTAATTCCTGATTTGTGTCAACCAGGACAAAATCCGCATAGCCTTTGCTCACATCAATACCTAAATAAACTGATTCTTTCATCTTTAATTTTTTTTAATTTACAAAATCAAGCATCGTTCAGCCTTATTTAAATACGGTATCATCTACCAAGTTATACCACGAACTCAACTTGATGAGGGAAGAAACTTTGTGACAGTATCTATGTACTAAGTCGCATCCACCCTTCTTGCCTCAAAGTTGAGTATTTTTTCTTTATCTTTGATTTTACAAACATATAAGTCACACGAAGTGCTTCACGAAGGTATCACAAAGAAAAAACTTCAAATAGCTCAAATAGTTACGTCCTTAGTGTGACTTAGTGCTATCCTTGGTGCTCCTTTGTGGTAAAAAAATCTTATTTTAACCTTTGGTTTGTATTATATACACACTGGTGAGAAATGAGAAATTAGGAATTAGAATGACAATGAGAAATAACTAATAATAAATAATGAATAAGAAAGTAAGGCTAAGAGGTTTTAATATAGTGAAATAGGGGTGGTTATTTAATCTTGCACTTTAACATCTGTCTATCTTCAATAAAAGCCTCAAGGGAATCATTAATTTGTATTGGCCCCACACCTGCAGGGGTGCCGGTAAAGATCAGATCACCGGTTTTGAGGGTCATAAATATCGACATGTATGCAATGAGCGAGTCGATCGAAAAGATCATGTCGCTGCTGCACCCTTGCTGAACAACCTCCCCATTATTTTCGAGCCGGAAATGGATGTTTTTCAGATCGGTAAATTCGCTTATGTTCATAAATGGACTTATGGGTGCAGCATTGTCAAAACCTTTGGCTATGGCCCAGGGAAGGCCCTTTTCTTTACTTTTTCTCTGAAGGTCGCGCGCTGTAAAATCAATCCCAATCCCAACCTGGTTATAATAAGTATGAGCAAACTTTTTATTTATGTTTTTCCCTACTTTACAAATCTTGTATACCAACTCAACCTCATAATGAATATCGGTTGAAAAATCCGGATAAAAAAAGGGCCTGTTTCTTCTAAGCAAAGAGGAGTCGGGCTTTAAAAAGAAAATAGGCTCTTTAGGAAGCGGATTGTTCAGTTCTTTTGCGTGATCTACATAGTTGCGGCCAATGCAAATTATCTTCATACTAAATACTTATTTGAACACAATCTCTTTAATAACCTCTTCCCCAACCTCCTTATGAAGCATTTCCATGATTTTGGTTTTTGCATAAGAGAGTTCATGACGCAATGCAGGCGAATCAAGTTTAACATATAATACTTTTTTATTGATGTAGAGCCTTTTTGTGTGTTGTGCAATCATCTTCCCAACAACTTTATCCCAGGCGTGGATTAGCTGGATTTCAACAAGTTTATCTTTTAGCCTGTATGTCTCTAAAAGTTCCTTTATTGCTTCTTTTAATGTTAATTCATTTGACTTCACCATCATCTACGCTAAATATCTTATGATCAATGTTTAAACTAAGGAATATCTTATCAATCCTCTCTTTTTGAGTATCAGTAATAAACACTTGCCCGAAACTATTTTCGCTGACCAGTTTTACAATTTGTTTTACCCTGATTTCATCTAATTTATCAAAAATATCATCAAATAACAAAACAGGTTTAAAACCCTTTATGTTTTTTGTATATTCAAATTGTGCCAGCTTGACTGAAATAACAAAAGACTTCTGTTGCCCCTGGGAGCCAAATTTTTTCAATGGATAACCACCGATGCTGAATAAAAGATCATCTTTGTGAATACCAACCGTGGTATGCCCAAACATTCTATCCTTACCAATGGCCTGTGCTAAGAGGCTTTTTAGGTCATTCCCTTTTAATTGGGATTCATATTTAATAGCAACCTGCTCTTTACCATCGCTAATGAAATTAAAGTATTCCTGAAAAATTGGTGTGAACGATTTTATAAACTTATGGCGTTTTTCAAAAATACCTTGTCCGAGGTTTACAAGTTGTTCATCCCAGATTTCAAGAGAAGCTTTATCGAATGTCCTGTTAACCGCAAAGTATTTCAGCAAAGCGTTTCGATGAGACAACGCCTTGTTGTAATTGATCAGATCATCGAGGTATACTTTATCAAACTGGGAAATAACACTGTCAATGTACTTTCGGCGCAGCTCACTCCCTTCGTTTATTAAATCACGATCGTAGGGAGAGACCATCACCAGCGGGAACAATCCGATATGGTCTGCTAACCGGTGATATAACTTTTTATGCAGACGAAATTGTTTTTTCTGATTTCGTTGAAGTGTACAACTAATGGTATCCTGTTGCTTGCTGTTTTTTACATAATAACCATGTATGGCAAAGAATGAGGTTTCATGCTTAATGTTCTGGTTATCGATTTGATTAAAATAGCTTTTACAAAACGACAGGTAATAAATAGCATCCAGAATATTGGTTTTCCCGGTGCCATTGTTTCCAATAAAGCAATTTATTTTCTCGGAGAATGATAAATCAGCCTCAGTACAATTTTTGAAATTGTTCAATGTCAGACGCTTAAGATACATTTTTTATCCTTGCTAAATGGAGGATAAAGTTATATCTTTTTGATGACATCTGAAACATTTTCCAGTAACCACCCTGGTGTGGACGTTGCGCCGGAAATTCCAACGCTGCTAATACCATCAAACCATGTCGTTTGAATCTCTCCGGGTGTAGAAATTTTGAAAGTTTTGGGGTTAACAGACTTGCATACCTCAAATAGAAACTGTCCGTTTGAGCTATGCTTCCCACTTACAAAAAGAATAAGATCGTGCTTTTTGGCAAATTCCATTAAAACTGGTTCGCGATTTGAAACCTGCCGGCAGATTGTATCATTTACAACAGGTTTTGTGTCTGAAGGCTTTTTGGTTTCTTCCTGTTTCTGAATGATTTTTTTTGTAATATTCTGAAACCGTGAAATGCTTTGTGTTGTTTGGGCAAATATTCGAACGGGCCTTGTGTAGTCGATTTTTTCTAAGTCATCTTCGCCTGTTACTACAATTGCTTTATTT
>JAGLWB010000300.1 GCA_023133655.1 Bacteroidales bacterium | reverse complement strand
AACTAACGAAATTAACTGAAAATATAAATAAACCTGAATATTCGAATGTATTACAGTAAATATAAATATAATATTCAATATTAGAAAGGAAAACAGGAATGAATATAGCGATAATAGGATTTGGGGCTGCTGCTATTGGGTTTATTGAAAAGATGAAGGATACTGGGAATGAGATTCATATTT
Organism: Bacteroidales bacterium; assembly: GCA_023133655.1. GTDB lineage: Bacteria > Bacteroidota > Bacteroidia > Bacteroidales > JAGONC01 > JAGLWB01. The sequence goes on along the minus strand of JAGLWB010000300.1, from coordinate 2,911 downwards.
TTGAAAAAGGTAAAGATATTTATTCGGCCAGTATTTCGGGTATTCGTGCAGACGGGAAACTTTTTGTTTCAAAGGAAATGGGAGGGGCGTTGGATATTGACCTTGATCTTCAAAAAGACCTTGTGGATTTTTGGATTGGAAAATCCGGTAACGGAGAATATGAAACGGGACACTCATTTAGAAATAAGGATTATTATCAGCAATTTTACGAAAAAGGATTTCAACCCATTATTTCTGATTTTTATCATTTAGGTACCGACCAGTTAAAAAAGATATTGTTCAATATTTATGAAAAATTCAGATCGTTACCAAACATTCATTTCCATTTTGAAACCCCTGTGAGTAATATTTTGGTTGAAAAAGGTTACGTTAAGATAAATAATAATGAAACTTTCGATAAGGTTGTTGTTGCTGTAGGACGAAGTGGATACAAACTGATAAAAGCCATTATTAAACAATATCCTGAGATAGTACTTGACAGCACTACAGTTGATATCGGTGTGCGTTTTGAACTTCCCAACCATATTGTAGAAGACCTCAATAAAGAAATGTATGAGTTTAAGGTGCGCTATAAAAGCAAGACAGGCTATATGGTTCGGACCTTCTGTAATAATCCGTCGGGTTATGTTGTAACAGAAAATTATGGAGACATTACTATGGTTAACGGACACGCCAAATTAAAGGAGAAGAGTGAGAATACTAATTTTGCAATCCTTACGACCGTACATTTAACACAACCTTTTAACGACCCAATTGGTTATGGCTCCCACATTGCTGGAATGTCGAACATGTTGGGAGGGAAACGGGTGATCCTTCAAACCTACAGCCATTTTGTAAACTCAAAGCGAACTAAAAATTTGTACAGGGTTATGCCTACCCTTAGCAGTGATAAATATATTCTCGGGGATATAAATCTGGCATTCCCCCGAAGGATCATTGAGAGTATTATTGATTTTGCGGAAAATCTAAATCAGTTGGTTCCCGGTATAACTCAACCCGATAATCTGGTGTATGCGCCTGAGATCAAATTCTATTCAAACACTCTTAATAATGAGAAATTCAAGAACCTTAAATTTATTGGTGATTGCTCCGGATATACAAGGTCTATAATTTATGCTACAGCACATGGGTATTTGATGGCTGAAGAATTATTAATTGAATGAAACTATTTTAAATAACAAATAATTACTAATTCTTTTAAAAAAGAAAAAATTAATTCAATAAAATGAAAAAGAATGTAGTATTAGTATTGTCTGGAGGAGGTGCAAGAGGAATTGCACACATAGGTGTTATTGAGGAATTAGAAAAACAAGGCTTTGACATAAATCTATTTCCGGTACTTCTATGGGAGCCCTGGTTGGTGGTGTTTATGCTGTTGGAAAAATGCAAGAGTATAAAAACTGGATATACACTCTTGATAAATTCGATGTCTTTAAACTTGTTGATTTTACATTTAGTGCACAATATCAATAAAAAAAATTTTGAATAAATTCATATTATGCAACTTAAGTGGCAGTTGATGATATAAATCCACTTTATTATTGCATTATAATTTATTTTAATTAATCATTTAAAAAGAAAATAAGATGACAACAAAAGAAAAAATCAGAAACGGAGTAGCAAAAATAGCTACCGAAAGTCAAGACATTAAAATCGACATCATCACATTTGTTGGAGATGAATTTAAAAAATCCATTGAGATTAAAAACCAGACATCTGAAACGATTAAGGAAATTACAAAAGACACACTTGATGGTGTTTATGAAGGTATAAGTGAGGTGAAAGATAAGGGGCAACAATATGCTGATAGATTAACAGAAAAGGGTGTTGAAATAGAAGATGTGATGAAACAATCAGCTGAGGCTATGGTTAATGTTGCCAAACAGAAAGGCGAAAATGCTTTAGCTGTTAGTAAAGAAGCTGCTGAAAAAGCAAAAGAGCTTTTCGACAATGCATCAAACAAAGCTAAGAACTCAATAGAAAATATTGAAGACAAAGCAAAAGAGCAAATAGAAGTTACACTTACAGACCTTAAAGACACTAAGAATGAAGCAAAAAGCAAACTTGATGCAATAGGTGATGCACTAAAAGATTATGCTATCGAAAAGAAGGATAAAACTTCAGAAACTATTTCAAATGCATTACATAAAACCGCTGACAAAAGTAAGGAGGCAGCAACAGATTTAATGAACTTAGCAAAAAGCCATTCAAAAAAACTGACGAGCCATTCACTTAGTAAAGTATCAGGCTGGTTAAAAAATCTTTCAAATAAAGTAAATTCATAACTTAATTTATCAACTTTTTAAAATAAAAAAATCATGAAAACTAAAAATGTAATAATTGGAATACTTTCAGTTTTATTGGTCGGTACATTAATATGGGGTTATACATCCAACAAAGCGGCCATTGACAAAAAAATTGTCACTACAAGTGAAAATGCAAAAGCTGAAACATCAGATTTAATCGCATCAATGGAAAAAGAGGCTAAAACTAATTATGCTTTGGCCAATGCAAAAGTGGCTCTGTTAAAGTCTCAAATTGCACTTGAAATTGACAACTCTAAACAAAAAGCAGAAGTAGAATTAGACAATGCCATTAAGTATCTTTCAGAAGCAAAAATAACAGCAGATGAAAAAACAAAAACAACAATTAACATGCTCGAAACTAAGGTAAATACTGCTAAAAAGAGTGTGGTTCAGAAAAAGGACAATGCTTTAGATAATGTATCTACTGCTGTTGATGAAGCAAAGATTATATCTGAAAAATACAATGATAAATTTCAGGCAGAGAAAGAAAAAAACATTGCTACAGTCAATAGGAAATATGCTGAGCTTAGAGCTGAAGAAGCCCTTTTGAAGGCAAAAATAGCCGCTCAATCAGAAGAAACATATGTTCAGGCAGAAGTGTATCT
>JAGLWB010000030.1 GCA_023133655.1 Bacteroidales bacterium | reverse complement strand
AGTTTGTGGGTTGAATATTTTTTCATATTTTTGGCCTTTTAAACCTAAAGCTCAATATGTCTGATAAGTTTTCAGAGTATAAGGATTTTGATTCCACTAATTTTTTTCTATTTCTAATTGCCTGGAGAAAGCCATTAGTAATTATTTCGGCAATCGCGCTGCTTGCTTCGGTTATCTTTTCAGCCCCTTTTTTCATTACCCCTAAATATAAATCAACGGTAATAATGTATCCAACATCTACAAGCTCTGTTTCAAAAGCTTTGTTGAGTGATACTTATGGTGGCAAAGAAGATATTCTTGAGTTTGGAGAAGATAAACAAACCGAACAGATGCTTCAGATCCTTAACTCAAACAAAATCAGGGATCGTATTGTTTCCAAGTATGATCTTTTTGCACATTATAATATTGGCGCGGAATCTAAATATAAATATACGCGATTATTTAAAGAATATGAGAGTAATATTAAATTCAGGAGGACAGAATATAACGCAGTAAAGATTGCTGTTAATGACAAGGACCCGCAGGTGGCGGCAGATATTGCAAATGATATTGCTGATTTGTTAGATTCGATCAAGATTGGGATGCAGAGGGAAAGAGCAATTAAGGGTTTTTTGATTGTTGAGACGGAATATCTTCAGCTCAAGCAGGAAATACAAATGATGGAGGATTCCCTTACCGTTCTCAGGGGCCTGGGGGTGCACGATTATGAATCCCAGGCGGAAATGATCAATCAGCAGTTAGCTATTGAAGTCGCAAAAAATAATCAATCCGGCATAAAAGCACTTGGAAAAAAACTTGATGTTCTTGCTAAATATGGCGGTCCGTATGTTTCGCTGAGAGATGCTCTGGAACATGAAAAGAAGCAATTAAGTCTTTTAAAAACGAAATATGAGGAAGCGAAAGTTGATGCCGAAGAAGAACTCCCTCAGAAGTTTGTTGTAAGTTCAGCATATAAGGCCGAAAAAAAGTCATATCCGATACGATGGCTTATTGTGTTGGTTTCAACCCTGGCAGCATTTATGTTTACTGTTTTGGTAATCATAATTATCGAGAATATTAATAAGAGTCAGCTGGTTAGTATTAAAAAAAAAAGTTAATTAATTTTAATCTTAGGGTTAGCCCTGAGAAAAAAGCAAAAAATATTCATATTAATAAAAATGGATTAAAAAATTGGATATCAAATGTTAATATTATAAATAGTATGGAAAATTATTTCAGCAATATAAGCCTGATAAGCTTAGTTCTAAAATGGAAATGGCATATTGGGGTCATCATTTTCATGGCAGGATTGCTCTCAGCCATTTTTTCCGGCCCTGTTTTTATTACGCCAAAATTCAAATCTGTTGGTGTTATTTATCCATCAAATATTGCCCCATATTCCGAGGAAAGTGAAACCGAGCAAATGGTACAATGGCTCAATGCAATTGACATAAAAGACAGTATTATTAAGAAGTTCAATTTATCGGAACACTATAAAATTGACCCTGCATATAAATATCATTACTCTACGTTACTCAATAAATATAGTAAGCATGTAAAGATTAATAAAACCATGTATGAATCTGTGGAGATTGAAGTGCTGGATAAAGATCCGCAGGTTGCTTGTGATATGGTGAATGCTGTTATATATTATTTCAACTTGAAGGTCAGAGGAATCCATCGCGAAAAATATAATGAAGTGTTTAGAATGGCAAAGAAAATGCTTGAGGTGAAAAGACAAAATTTGGACACTGTTGCTGCAAAACTTTACAACATAAGAACGCAATATGGGATTATCGATTATGGCCACCAAGCCAGAGAAGTTTCCAGGGGATTCCTTCGGACGGTTGATGGTAATAATGCAGCAAAAAATATCAATATGCCAGAGGTCATGAAGTTAAAAAAGAACCTGGAAGAGATGGGTGGTGAATTTGTGATAAATAATACCAGGCTTTATGATATCCTTAGATTATATACTGATCTTGAAAAAGAATATGAAATGGCATTTTATGATGCCAATAAGGAGTTTACCTATGCAAATATTGTTTCCCACCCGGTTGTTGCGGATAAAAAATCTTCTCCCGTCAGATGGCTGATAGTCTTCTATACTGTGATTATTACACTGTTCTTTTCACTGGTCGTGATTATATTTGTTGAGAATAAACAACAGATACAACAGGATATAAAAGCAAAATAGGAGCGTCTTTTAATCCATTAGTAATTTATTTTATTTCGGGGGATCGTAATAAAAAACACTGAAATTGATAGAAAAACAAAAATTAACCTGGGTTTATCTTATCAGTGCTTTGTTCATTTTATTGAATACAGTCCTGGTTATTAAAGAGTTCTATTATCTGTCGTTCCTTATTCCTATTGGTTTAACCATTGTACTGTTGTATCTTTTTGCGCTGGACAAACTCATTCTTTTGGTTGTGTTTCTTACACCGATTGCGGTGAACGTCAGAAACCTCGATTTGGGTGTTGGTATTTCTCTTCCTACCGAACCTTTGTTATTTGGGGTATTGGTGCTTTTTTTGTTTAAAATGCTGCGGGAAGGTAAATATGATCCCAGGGTGTTAAAACATCCGGTTTCAATTGCTATTATCCTAAACCTCGTTTGGATTTTTTTTACAAGTCTGACGAGCGAGCTTCCTTTGGTTTCGGGAAAATTTTTCATTGCCCGCCTTTGGTTCGTTATTCCAATGTATTTTATAGGAATACAATTATTCAGGAAATACAAGAATATCGAACTTTTTAGCTGGCTTTACATCATTCCTTTGATGGGTGTTATTGCATATACTATTTATAATCATGCCCATTTTGGCTTTGAAGAAGAAGCCGGGCATTGGGTAATGACTCCTTTTTTCAATGATCATACAGCTTACGGAGCAATACTAGCCTTTTTTATTCCGGTTTTTGTGGGGTTTACATTTAATAAAGTTCACTCCAGGACTATACGTTTAGCTTCTTTTTTTGTGACTGTTGTTCTTATTATTGCGCTCATTTTATCTTTTAGCCGGGCAGCATGGATAAGCCTGGCTGTAGCATTTATGTTTTATTTGATTTTACTTTTTCGCATCAAGATAAGATGGATAATGATTGTTTTAGCTGTTCTGGTTGGCATCTTTTTTTCATTTAAATGGGAGATCCTTGACACACTGGAGAAGAACAAACAGGATTCGTCTGCTGATTTTGTTGAGCACGTCCAGTCGATCGCTAATATTTCATCAGATGCTTCTAACCTGGAGCGAATAAACAGGTGGCAATCAGCCATACGAATGTTTCATGAAAAACCGATCTTTGGTTGGGGCCCTGGTACGTATCAATTTTTCTATGCACCGTTCCAGCGATCGAAAGAAAAAACAATTATCAGTACAAATTTTGGTGATCTTGGTAATGCACATAGCGAGTACATTGGTCCACTGGCAGAATCGGGCCTTTTTGGGATGATATCCATGCTGGCCATTGTCTTTGCCGCAATCTGGACAGGCATGCGTGTTTTCAAGAGGTCGGAGAATAAAGAAATTAAACTATTGGCCCTGGTAACTATGCTGGCTCTGGTCAGCTATTTTTCACACGGAGTGTTAAATAATTTTCTCGACTCTGATAAGGCTTCGATTCCGGTATGGGGATTTATTGCGATTCTGGTTGCTTTGGATGTTTACTTTTCAGAGAAAGCCCCTTCAACATCAGATTAGATCTTTTTTTCTGAGGCTTTCATAGATTTCTGGCAGTTTTCGTATTATGGCAATCTCCTTCCACCTTTTTCGCACTTCTTCTGCCGGAGATCCAAAATATATTTTGTTCCCTTCCAGTGATTTAGATACACCGGAGGAGGCTAAAATAATGGCACCGTTCCCAATTACCAGATCTTTGTCAATTATTACACATGCCCAGATAATCACATTATCCTCAATGCACGTAACGCCGGCAATAGCTGATTGAGCACCTATTAAACAGTTCTTCCCAATCGAAGTGTCATGTCCGATTTGTACATGATTATCAAGCTTAGTACCCTTTCCTATGCGAGTCTCAGCAGATACTCCTCTATCTATACTGCAAAGAGCGCCGATTTCAACATCATCCTCTATGTGAACCGTTCCGCAAGAATCTAATTTTCTCAAACTATCATTTTTGCGTTGAAAATAGTAGGCATCTGCACCTATTACACTGTTTGAATGAATGATTACATTATTGCCAACTACACAATGATCATAAATACTAACATTGGAATGAATAATACAGTTCTTCCCTATTTTTACATTATTGCCGATAAAGCAACCAGGTTGAATTACTGTTCCTTCTTCTATAACAGCCGAGGGGCTGATGTTTGATTCGGATGGGCAAAAAGATCTATGCTTTTTTATCAACTTAACGTAATCACTGAAAGGATCTTTAGAAAAAATTAGAGCTTTTCCGTCGGGAGGTGTAAGGTTTTTGTTAATGAGAATAGTGGTGGCTGATGACTGTAATGCTTTGTCGTAATATTTTGGATGGTCTACAAAAGTCAGATCACCTTCTTCAACCATATGGATTTCATTTATTCCACTTACTGTCATGCTGGGATCACCATCAAATGAGGCATTCAGGAATCCTGCAACTTCTTCAATTGTTAACGGGGGTAATAATTTCATGGATTTCCCTGTTAAAAGCAGATTAAGTTTTATATTTTTACTCTTTCTCCGTATTCGCCTGTCCTGGTGTCAACCTTTATTGTATCACCAGTATTTATAAATAAAGGCACTTTCACTTTAGCACCTGTTTCAACTTCAGCCTCTTTCATGACGTTAGTTGCCGTATTCCCTCTCGCACCTGGTTCAGTATAGGTGACTTCAAGAATAACAAAAGCAGGAAGGTCGCAAGTGAGTGGTGTCTCAGTGTCGACGTGGTATAAAATCTCAACTTCTTGTCCCTCTTTAAGCAATTGGGGTGAGCTGATCAGCTCTTCCTGAAGTGGAATTTGCTCATAAGTGCTGGTATGCATAAAATGATAGATATCATCCTTGTAAAGAAACTGATAAGGTCTGCGTTCAACTCTGGCTATATCAATTTTAACACCTGCGTTAAACGTATGCTGAATTACTTTTCCGGATTTAACACTTTTTAGCTTGGTTCTGACAAAAGCACCTCCCTTGCCTGGTTTCACGTGCTGGAAATCAACGATCACAAGCAAGTCATTATTCATATCGAGACATAATCCATTTCTGAAGTCCGCTGTTGTTGCCATAAGTAAAAAAATTTTATATCTAAATGTATTGCAAATGTAAGTGAAAAAAATGAATGTACCAATAGTCAGGAATGACATCCCTTAACAGGGAATGTTAGCCCTGGTTTTTTAGTATTTCATTTAAAATATTTTTCACTGTAAAACCGAACTTTTCTTCAAGAATATCTGCTGGAGCTGATTCACCGAAATGATCCAGTCCGAAAACTATTCCCTGGGCCCCTACCAAGCCTGCTAAATTAACAGGTAATCCCGCAGTAAGACCAAAAACAGGTTTGCCCGGAGGGATGATATTATTTTGATAATCCACATCTTGTTGCCTGAATAAACCTTCTGAAATGGCCGAAACCACACGTGCTTTTTTGCCTTGCTCTTTCAGCATCTGAGCTACTTCAATTAGGGTTCCTACTTCAGACCCATTTGCAACAAGAACAATATCGGGATCTCCATCCGTTTCTTTAATTATATAGGCACCTTTAGCAGCTTTCCGTGAGTCTTCAAGCCTCGAAATATTCTCAACAGGAGGAATGTCATTAAGATTCTGACGTGATAAGATCAGCCCGGTTGGGGAAATAATGTTTTCCATGGCCAACTTCCAGGCTGTAATTGTTTCAGCTGTATCAGCAGGTCTTAATACCAGCATACTATTTTTCCCATCATGATTTTTCACACGTTCCAGGAGCCTTATTTGTGCTTCTTGCTCAACAGGTTGATGTGTAGGACCGTCTTCTCCAACACTGAACGAATCATGAGTCCAAATGTACTTAACCGGTAATTTCATGAGAGCTGCCATCCTTATGGCCGGTTTCATGAAATCAGAAAAAACAAAAAATGTCCCACAGGCAACAAATATGCCTCCATGTAGTACGATGCCATTAGCAATAGCGGCCATGGTTAGCTCTGAAACACCAACGTGTAAAAATCCTCCTGAAAAATCTTTTCTTGAAATGGCTTTTGAGCTCTTTAGAAAACCCTCTGTTTTATCGCTATTAGCCAGGTCGGCCGACATAACAATCATGTTATCAACATGCTCTCCAAAGAATGATAAAATAGCACCAGAGGCTGAACGAGTTGCAATATTTGATTTTGTTTTGATATGATGATAGGAGATTTTGGGAGGATCTCCAGCGATATACTTCTCTAAAGTCAGTGCCAGCTCAGGATTTTTTTTCGTCCATTTAAGCTGTTC
>JAGLWB010000003.1 GCA_023133655.1 Bacteroidales bacterium | reverse complement strand
CCGGGACTTTTTTATTTATGGAAAAAGTCTATTATACATATGTCTTATATTCAAAGAAACATAACAAAATCTATATTGGATATACAGGTGACTTGCAAGACCGATTACGCTCCCATAATGAAAAAGCAACAAAAGGGGTGGTCAGTTTGGTTTGTGTCCCATACCCCAAATAGTCAAATAGCCTAATAAACTAATCCCTTATGCACCGGACACTAAATCCGTGATCCTTATTGTAGCCTCCACGTGCCACCTTGTCGTTACCGCTTTCCATGAAACGGCGCCACCCTCCCTCTTGATTCGTGCCGTACTCAGTTGACGTCCACCAGGAACCGTAACTATTCAATATCATGAAACTACCATTAATAGCGTTGCGATAACCGCCCGGAAGTGCTGTAAACCCTACTTCGTCTGTTCCGTTATCGCCTGAAGGCCAAGCACTTGTGCTTTTTAACTTTTTGCCTTCATCTGTACCACGGAAGTCGGTTTGGTCAGCTTCGCTCTGGCTCATACCCAGGTACATTTCCAATGTTTTCCACTCAATATCTGAAGGTAAATGCCATCCGCCGGGGCAGGCCGTTGTGGCGGCATTATGTGTGTACAGCCTGCCATAAACATCACCATTTGCAGAACTGTTGTCGTACCACCAGGAGTTGGAAGTCTCGAAATTTAGGTTTTCGGCAAACCAGGTCTGGCTGCCAATAGTAACGATACTGTAGGTTTGGTTGTCACGGGGGTCGGTAAAGGTTCCTTTGACTATTATGAAATTCGTTTTTGTTTCTGTATCAGAACCGTGTTCATTAGTTGCTGTTAGTGTTACATCATACAAACCCATGTCATTGTATGTATGCGACGGGGACTGCTCGGTACTGTTGCCACCATCGCCAAAATCCCAATTCCAGCTTGTGGGGTTATTGGTGGATTGATCCGTAAAATTAACGGTTAATGGTGCATCACCGATTGTTGGACTAGCTGTAAAAGCGGAACCTTCTTCCTCAATTATCTCAATTGTTACCTCATCAGATGTACTTGCTCCTTCATTATCAATACTCGTAGCTTTTAAGGTGTGGTTCCCTAAGCCTTCACCGCTGGTGCTCCAGTCAAAATTGTAAGGGGAACTGCTTACAGAGCCTTTGCTCTCACCATCAATAATAAACTTTACTGCGGCAATGTCACCATCGCTGTCGGCGGCAACAACTGAAAT
>JAGLWB010000299.1 GCA_023133655.1 Bacteroidales bacterium | reverse complement strand
AGACGAAAGACTGAAAAGTGAGTGACGTGCACTGTGCCGTGTGCTGTGTAATGTAAAAACAATTATAAATAATAAATATGAACGTAAAATGAACAAAGAGTTAATTTTCAACGAAGTTGATACGAGCAGGATTCAGTATATTGCCATTGCCGGCAGTGTGATTTTACTATTAATCATTCTTGAGCTGATCCGAAGCAAAAAGATCAAAGAGGAATATTCGCTTCTTTGGTTACTTTTTTCAATTGTAATTCTGTTAATATCCATTTTCAGGAGTTTTTTGGAAGTTTTTTCTCAAATTACCGGCATTTCCTATGCTCCGGCAGCATTGTTTTTGCTTCTGATTATGGCAGTTTTTGTGATCCTGATACAGTTCTCAGTGATCATTTCAAAGATGTCTGAAAGAAACAAGAAACTTAATCAGGAAGTTGGAATTTTAAAAATGGAGTTGGAAGAGATGAAAGAAAGAGTGGAAAAACGAAAAGAGAAAAACGAAAAGAGAAAAACGAAAAGAGTGAAGAGATGATATACGATCCGCCTGAGGCGGAACGAATAACGATATGCGAAGTTTTGGACTCCGTAGGAGTCTAATGTCGGTAGCAAAGGCATCGAAAAAAAATAAAAAGCCCCATTAGGGGCGACATGGATGAAAAGCAAGCGAAAAGCGAAAAGATAATAAATAAATGCCAGCTTTACTTGAAAAACATAAGTGGTTAATATTCCTCCTCCTTTTAGGGATAGGGTTCCTGATTTATTCCAATACCCTGCATTCTTCTTTCCATTTCGATGATGCTTCAAGCATAATTTATCATAACCAGGTCCGTGACCTTAGTAGTTTTAGTAATCTTTCTTTCTGGCTAAATGTAAACAACCGCCCTCTATCTGTGCTGACGCTGGCACTGAATTATCATTTTAGTGAATACCAGGTGGAAAGCTACCATGTCATTAATATTCTGATACATATTATTAACAGCTTCATTGTTTACCTGATTACCAGCTTGCTCATTAAGAACTTTTTTTTCAATAGAAATACCCTGAATGAAAATTGGGCACTTATTCCCCTTTTTGCTGCCTTGATATTCCTGGTGCATCCTATTCAAACCCAGTCGGTAACGTATATCGTTCAGCGAATGACGGCCTTGTCAGCCCTTTTTTACCTTTTAAGCTTGTTTCTGTATCTGAAAGGACGGCTTTTATATGTTCAGCGAAAAGGAATCATGCCTTACTTGTTTTATCTGGCCGCTTGTATTGCAGGCGTACTTGCTGTTTTATCAAAGCAACATGCCATAACTTTTCCCGTTGCATTTTTATTGGCTGAGTTATATTTTGTCCGTACCCATGACAAAAAGCTTTTCAGGAAATACCTGCTGATAACAACCGGGATATTTTTTGTTATCAGTCTTTTATATCTTGCTATGGGGCAACTCCCTAAGGAAATGGACTCCCTTTCCAGGATAGATTATTTTTTAACGCAGTCAAGGGTTTTAATCAAGTATATTCAGCTATTATTTGTGCCGGTTAATCTGAATCTGGATTATGACTTTTTGATCTCCTCCAGTATATGGGATATAAAAGTTTTATCTTCATTTCTTGGGATATTTGTGCTTTGTATTATAACTTTTTATTCTTACTCACGGAGCAAACTTATTTCATTTGGAATTATCTGGTTTTTTCTTACGTTATCAATAGAATCCAGCTTTTTACCAATCCGTGATGTTATAAATGAGCACAGGCTATATTTGCCTATGTTTGGATACAGTTTGATTATCGCATATGGCCTCGGTTTTCTTTTTAGGAAGAAAAAAATGTATTACCAAATTGTGATTGTTTTAGTTGTCATTATTTATGGAAGTGCCACGTTTGCCAGAAATAATATTTGGAAAACAGAGTATTCTTTATGGCGTGACGCAGTTTCCAAATCACCGGGGAAAGCCAGGCCATGGGCGAACCTTGGCTACTCGGTAATGTTATTGGATAGCACAGACAGGGCTATCGTGTATTTTGAAAAGGCGTTATCAATTAATCCTGAATTTTCCAATGCGTTGAATAATCTGGGGTTAATCTGGCAGCGCAAAAATCGTCCCCAAAAAGCTATGGAATATTTCCGTCAGGCGGTAAAACTCTCTCCTTCTTATGTGAACGCCCTGAATAATGCAGGATGTGCTTTAGTCGATTTGGGAAATCCGTCTGAGGCATTGGTCTATTTTCAAGCTGCTTTAGATATTGACTCGGCTTATGAAAGATTATATTATAATCTGGCAATTGCCAATCTCCAAATTGGGGAGAAGATGAAGGCAATTTTCTATCTAAAAAAATCACTTGAACTGGATCCATTGGATACCGAGGCACTGAATAACCTTGGAAAAGCCTTGTTTGATATTAATAAGTATGAGGAAGCCATTCATTATTATCATCGTGCTTTAGATGTTGAGGGTGATCTGGTTATTGTATTAAATAATCTTGGAAATGCTTATTACAAGGCAGGGCATCCTGACAAAGCGATCGAATGTTACAAGCGTGCTTTGAACTTTGATCCTTCTTACCAACCCGCCACCAACAATTTAAATATAGTGCTTGAACTTCTGAAGCAGGGGCGGAATTGATTCTTTTAATAACAAAAAGCCTCATAACTGATTGAAGGTGCTATTATTTATTATTTTTGCCTTTTAACTATTATTCGCTTGTATGTGTAGGGTATTAATCATGATTCCGGCTTACAATGAGGCTCTTAATATCATTGACGTAATCGAGTCGTTGCATAATAGAAACGCCGACTGGGATATTTTGGTGATCAATGATGAATCGCATGATGCAACTGGTAAACTTGCCAGATCATCATCATTAGCCAATGTGATTGATCTTCCTTTTAACCTGGGAATTGGCGGATGCATCCAGACCGGCTTCAAATATGCTGCAAAACACGGTTATGATTTAGCGGTTCAGTTTGATGGTGATGGGCAACATTTAGCTGGCGAAATAGACAAAATAACAGGGGTCATCCTTTCTGGCGATGTTGATGTTTGTATCGGATCGCGTTTTTACGAAAACCATTCGGGATACCGGTCATCGAGAAGCAGGCGGTTTGGCATTAAAATTTTCGGTTTGTTAACGCGTATACTGATTCGGCAGAAAATCACTGATTGCACCTCCGGATTCCGTGCCTATAATAAAGAAGCTATTTCTTTTCTTTCTGAGAATTACCCGGTTGATTACCCTGAACCTGAAGCAATCATATTATTGGGCCGTAATAATTTTCGAATCAGGGAGGTCTTAACTGAAATGCAGGACAGAAGATGGGGAAGATCTACTATTACATTTATCAACAGCCCTTATTACATGATTAAGGTTATGCTTGGAATGGTTATGACGGCATTGCGGCAAAAAGTCCGGCGCTGATTACTACCTGTCTTCAGTCGGCAGTCTCCTGGCATCCCGATTCCCGTCTCCTGATTCCTGTTTCCCGTTTCCTGCCTACCGGCTACTTCCTACTTCTTCACCCTCGGATGGTAACTCAAAATCGTCTCCCTCAGGTATTCCCTGTCAAGATGGGTGTAGATTTCAGTGGTGGTAATTGATTCATGTCCAAGCATTTCCTGAACTGCCCTGAGATCCGCACCGCCTTCTACAAGGTGGGTGGCGAAAGAGTGGCGGAATGTATGCGGGCTTATTTTTTTTCTGATACCACTCTTCTCCGCAAGGTCTTTTATAATAAGGTAAACCATTACTCTGGAAAGCTTTCCTCCTCTACGATTAAGAAAAATAATATCACTGCAATCTTTTTTTATCTCCAGGTGATTGCGAATATGTTCAATGTATTGCCTGATAAACTTAATAGCGACCGAACCAACCGGAACCAGTCGTTCTTTGTTTCCTTTCCCGGTGACTTTAATAAACCCTGATTCGAAGTATAGGTTGGATATTTTTAAATCAATTAACTCTGAAACCCGCAAACCGCAACTATATAATGTTTCAAGTATTGCTTTGTTACGCGGGCCTTCCGGCTTGCTCATATCAATGTTACTCATTATGCTATCGATCTCTTCAACGGAGAGTGTATCCGGTAGTTTTCTTCCAATTCTGGGCGATTCAAGCATTGCAGTGGGATCTTTTGTAATGATGTTTTCTATCAGGAGGTATTTATAAAAACCCTTGATGCCACTGATGATCCTGGCTTGCGATCTGGCACTCAGCCCGATTTCATTTATCCATTGTACGAAATTTTTTAAATGGTTCAAATTAAGATCTTTCGGGCCTACATTCGGTGTTTTTATCTCCAGAAATTGAATGAGCTTGTTAAGGTCATTCAGGTATGCTTCAACTGAATTTTGCGATAAAGATTTCTCGAGTTGCAGAAAAGACTTATATCCTTTGATATATATTTTCCATTTGGACATGCTGGATCAAAGTTACGAAAAAAGCAACAAGTTAGAAGTGAAAAAATGTTGCAGGTTGCGGGTTGCGAGTTGCGGGATGCAATTGCAGGTTGTTTTTAAAGCTTTTGATAGCTAATTATCAATTGATTGATAACAGATATATGATATATCATGTATAATACGCAATACGAATACGCAACACGTAATACCTAATACGTGATTCGAAAAAATAATATATAATATTAGGTTATTGATTAGAAAGTGTTTAAATTTACAGGGAAAATTACATTACGAAGTTCAAAATAAATCATTAATTTTATAAAAAAATAATTATGAAAGCAATGAAAGTATTACTGATCACGGTTTTTTTCGTAAGCGGCTTAATGTTAAGTTCAAGTGCTCAGCAATGGGCCGGCCCTTCTAACACTACCGATCCAATAGGGCGAACAGGTAATGTGGGTGTTGGGGTGACTAACCCTGAAGCCAAGCTGTCTGTTGTAATGCAGTACGGATTTAATTCTATCTTTAGAAGAGTAAATAATGAGTGGGCTTCTAATTCATTGTTCCTTTTGCAAAGGGCAAGAGGAACGATTGGATCGGAATCTCCTGTTCAAAATGGAGATAGAATCGGACAAATTCGGTTTGAAGGATATCATGGCGCCGGTGGTGGTGGATATGGTTATCCTGGAATCATTATTTGTCAAGTGGATGGAGCCCTTTCCGGGACAACAGTTCCGGGAAACTTACAATTTTGGACAACAAATACTTCAGGATCACTTGCTGAACGAATGATTATCAAGAATGATGGTAATGTCGGAATTGGTACCACAAACCCACAAACAATACTGGCTGTAAATGGAAATATTACCTGTAAAGAGGTAGAGGTTACCCTGACAGGATGGTCGGATTATGTTTTTGATGAGAAATACAATTTGCGTTCGCTGGAGGATGTAGAGCATTTTATCATGACCAACGGTCACCTACCTGATGTTCCTTCTGCCAAAGAAGTTGAATCCAATGGGTTCAAGCTCGGAGAAATGGATGCTACGTTATTAAAGAAGATTGAAGAGTTGACATTGCATGTTATTGAGCTGAATAAACGTATCAAAACACTGGAGGAGAAGTAGCCGATAGCTGGTAGCCG
>JAGLWB010000298.1 GCA_023133655.1 Bacteroidales bacterium | reverse complement strand
GTGATAGGTGCTATACTGACAAGTGCGCTTTTGAACGACGTTCTTATGCTCCAGGTCAACATGGACAGAGGAGGGGGAGAAAGGTCTCCGATTATGGGATACAATTAAGAGAAAAACAAAAAGTAAAGAGAATTTATGGGGTATTAGAAAAACAGTTTCGCAGGTATTATAGCAAAGCTGATAGGCAAAAGGGCATTACAGGTACAAACCTGTTGATTTTATTAGAACGTCGATTGGACAACATTGTATATCGCATAGGATTTGCCTCCTCAAGGGATCAGGCAAGGCAGATGGTTAGACATAATCATTTCACTGTGAACGGGAGGAAGGTTAATATACCTTCTTACCAGGTGAAGATTGGGGACGTTATAGAGGTGAAAGAGAAAAGTCAGAAGATCCCTGTAATTTTGGAGGCAATGGAGACAGTGGTCAGACGAGAGATACATACATGGTTAGAGGTTGATGGAGGTAATTTTCGTGGTATAGTTAAGGCCTTTCCCAATCGTGAAGAGTTGACCATGCCTATTAATGAGCAACTTATAGTTGAGCTTTACTCCAAGTAAATGAGCTAAAATGCCTAAAGTACTTAAAGTGTCTAAAGTACTTTAGGCACTCCAAACTTTAGGCACTTTTTTGTGCAAAGGTATATTTTTATAATAAAAAAGCCACTTTTGAAATATTTAATTTGCAACGGGTTACACCTTATCCCTTTTTCCTTCGCTCAGAACCCCAAACCACTTTTTTATGTTAATTTTGCTAAGAAAATTAACCAATCATGATTGAAAGCACTATTGTTGAAAACACAGCTAAAGCAATTAATGAGCTTTATGATGCTGAAGTAAAGATTCAGGATATTGGATTACAGAAAACACGTAAAGAGTTCAATGGAGATTTTACGATTGTTGTGTTTCCATTTATTCGGTATTCAAAGAAAACACCGCAGAAAACAGCTGAAGAAATAGGCGATTTTATCGTTTCACATGATGAAATCGTTGAAAAATATAATGTAATTAAAGGATTCCTAAATCTCACCCTAAAAGATAAATTCTGGAAAAAGTTTTTTCTTGACAACAAGAATAATTCAGCTTTTGGATTTACCAAGCATTTTGATGGAAAACCATATGTTATTGAGTACTCATCTCCTAATACTAATAAACCTTTACACCTGGGGCATATAAGAAATAATCTTTTGGGATTTTCTCTTGCTCAGGTATTAACTGCAAATGGGAAAAAGGTGGAGAAGGTAAATCTGCTCAACGATAGGGGAATCCATATCTGTAAATCCATGCTGGCATGGGAGATGTGGGGAAACAATGAAACCCCTGATTCTACAGGCATAAAAGGGGATCATTTAATAGGTAAGTATTATGTTATGTTTGAGAAAAGAAACAATGAGGTTGTTAATAAATTAGTTCAGCGAGGTTTAGCTCAGGAAGAAGCAGAAAAAGAATCTCCTTTGTTGTTGGAAGCTCAACGGCTACTTAAAAAATGGGAAAATAAAGATGCAAAAATAGTTTCATTGTGGAAGAAAATGAACGCATGGGCCTATGAAGGTTTTTCGGATACATATGATCGTTTAGGTGTTTCTTTTGATAAATTCTACCATGAATCTGACACCTATTTAATTGGAAAAAAACTTGTACAGGAAGGTTTGGAACAGGGTATTCTGTTTGAAAAGGAAGATGGATCAATATGGGCTGATTTATCAAATGAAGGCCTGGATGAAAAATTATTACTCAGAGCAGATGGCACATCAGTATACATAACCCAAGACTTAGGCACTGCTCAACTACGGCATGATGAATATGACCCTGAGCAACTCATTTATGTGGTTGGTAATGAACAGATTTATCATTTTGAGGTGTTAAAGATCATATTGAAAAAACTGGGCCGTACCTGGGCCGGTAATATATATCATTTATCATATGGAATGGTTGATCTGCCTGAGGGCAGGATGAAATCAAGAGAAGGTAAGGTTGTTGATGCTGATGATTTGATGGATGAGATGTATAATACCGCCATGGCCATGACGATGGAATTGGGTAAAATAGATGGATTTAGTGGTCAGGAAGCAGAGAAATTGTACCGTATCGTTGGATTGGGGGCTTTGAAATACTTTATCCTTAAGGTTGACCCCCAAAAAAATATGCTATTCAACCCTGAAGAGTCTATTGACTTTAATGGGAATACCGGACCGTTTATTCAATATACGTATGCGCGCATTCAATCCGTGTTACGCAAGGCTGTTGAGGAATTTAGTTACAATCCTGCAGGTCTCATCAACATTGATTTTTCGTTCATACAGAAAGAGCGCGACATTTTACGCATCATTTATGAATATCCGGCAATAGTACAACAGGCAGGAGAAACTCTTAGCCCTGCGTTGGTTGCAAATTATGTGTATGACCTGGTTAAAGAATATAATCAGTTTTACCATGACTTTTCTATTTTGAGGGAAGAAGATCATAACACATCAATATTTCGGATAGAACTTTCCGTTTTTACAGGCATGGTGATTAAATCGGCCATGGGATTGTTAGGAATTGAGATGCCGGAGAGGATGTAAAAAAAAGGAGACCTTTGGCCTCCTTTTTTTTTATTAATAATTAAGATTACTTAATAGCAATCTTTTTTGTAATGAATCCAGTATTGGTTTCCAATTGAACAAAGTAAATACCAGCTTCAAAAGATGAAGTGTTAATTACTACCACCTCATTTGTGTTTACGTTGTCATTGAAATAAACCATTTGTCCTACATTATTGAGTAATGTAATGGAGTTAACTTCTCTGTTTATCTCCAGGTTTACAAAACTGCTGGCAGGGTTTGGATAAATATTGATATAGCTGTTGTTTAGTTCATCAATACCAACTGTGATATCAACGTTATCACAAACAGCCACTGATTCGCACTCCACGCCATAAACAGCTGTTATACAATATTCGTAAGGGCCATTAGCCAAACCAAGATCATCGTAGAACAGATCAGCAATAGGTTCAACAGTTAACACCTCTCCGTTACGATAGACTTTATAACCCATCAGGTCGCGTGATAATGAATAGAATGCTGTGCTAACCTCGCTTTGAACTATGGATAATTTATTACTACGGTTGTTAGTGATTTGGTTGTTAGTAGCAATTTCCATTGGCATAACAGCACCATCAACATTTTCAATCCATCCCTGGATGTTCCAGTTATAGTCGAAGCCCAATGAAGAAAGTGCAGTCCATGTAACACCATCCATTGAGATCATATCTCCAAATCCGGCAACCGCGGGACCAGGATCCCCACCAGCAGGAAAGTCACCTGCGGGATGATCAATAACCTCATATCCAAACCAAAGTTCTATTGAGGCATCAATCACAACAGGAAAATCCAGATTGATTTCATTCCATTCACCAATGATCATACCGGTAACAGGTTGATCAAGCACCAGTGTTCCTGCATTGTCTCCGGTCCATACTTTCAGCGCATAGTCATTGTTGTATCCAAGAGGGAATAAGGCGATTTTTGTTAAGGACATACCATCAAGATCAGCCAATTGTTCGGGCCCGAACCTGGCAGCAACCATGAATGTACCTCCTTCAGTAAGGCCAATGGCATTCTCATTAGTCCCATCATCCCAGTGGAGCCATAGGGGCTGAACGCCGGGAGGTTCCCATGTTACATAGACGTCCGGTGAACCAGGTTCATTTGATGCAACCACATTATTAACCGGATCGAGTTCTTCAACAGTCACCTCAACGGGTCCGGCAGGCAATGATTCGCCTTCATCGTAAACAGCCTTAACCATATAGGAATATGTCCCAATACCCGGTTCTACATCAAGGTAGAACAAGTCTGTTACAACCTCTCCATTGATCTGAACAAAGTCGCGGTATGCGTTATAACCTAAAAAGTCTCTATTTTCAGCTGGCGGTGGAGCATCCCAGGATAACAGAACATCCATGCATACAACTTCTCCTACAAGATTTTCAGGAGGAATCAATGGTGAGGCTTCCACATGGAAGATAGCAGGTATAGTGACCAGAGAGTTTTCCGGGTCGTTGTTTGGGATAACTACATCAGCAGAATAAAGTCCTTCTGTAAGATATGTAGCATCAAAAGTAACTGTAACATCAACAGATTCGCCAACCGGAATCGACCCTGAAGCAGGATCGAATGACAACCAGTTAACGATGGGTTCGCCGATCAGATTTGCTCTGATATTCCAGTTATATTGAAGATCGGGATTGTCGCCCAGGTGACTCCAGCCAACACCAGTTGATAGCCAGTCACCGAGAGGGTTGTTTGGTCCTTCATCGCATCCGGGTGTGAAAATATCAATAGTAGGCTGTGTGAACTGGTAAGCAACCCAAATATCAGCACCTGTGATGGGAACAGGAGTTGATAGCTCAATATTATTCCATCCAAATGGAGTAGGAGATATGGATTGTGAGTGAAGCAGTTCACCTGGTTCATAGCTGTTACCCATATCATAGATCAGGATCATATAATCTTCTGAAGGATCGTTGATATAGATATCCATAGAGGTCAACTCCATACCTGCATAAGGGACAGTAGTAGCCATAGGGAACATGGCAGCAACTTTAACCGTAATTGGCGCATTTGACCAACCAATGGCTGTATAGTTTACGCCATCCCAATTCAAGGTTACTTCGTCATCAGTTGATTGCGGGCTTGTACCCGTTGGCTTGTAATTTGGAGCAGTAACAGCATCAGTATAGCCAAATGTCTTGGTATACGTTGTCAGTTCACTATTTAAGGTAATCCCTTCAGGCATACCTTCAACATCGTAAACAGCATGTACTTCGTATTCAAGCGCAGCATAACCAACACTTGAAATAGTGAGGGTTGATGTTGTTGAAGTGCCTTCATCTGCAAAAACATTAAAGAAATTAGGAGATGTTTCAATGGCTGGATCTGTAGGAGCAACCAATTCGATATACTCAACGTCATCAACATAATAAACATCTTCGCCTGGCTCATTGCCACCGGCAAATAAGTCAACAGCACCTAATTGATTGGTTCCAGGGTCTCCAAATGATTGCAAACTCCACTGCCATGTATGAAGTAAAACACCATTAATATACATCTCAGCATAATCATCATCAATAGAGATATCATGCTCAAGATATATCCATGTATCATGATCGAAAGTAAATGGGTAAGGATCGGATTGCCCGGCAAACAATTCACCCGAACCATCGGTCAGGAAATGGACCTGAATAGCCCATTCAATACCTGGTGATTCAAAGTGTTGAAAGTTGTAATAAGCAGATTGTCCGGATGGGATATACATATACCAGTTTACCTCGTACTCACCTGAGACTTTATCGCCCAGTAGCCATAGTAGGTCGGTGTTATCTGTACCAGCTGGTGATTCGTCAATCCTGATAGATTGTGACCCGCTGTTGCCATAATCATCAAGTATTTGGGCATCCTCTTCACCCCCCGTAGTGCCTGACCAGGTATCCCACCAGGTAGGGTTTTCTACAGCGATGTAACTCCCTACAGTATATGACTCAAAGTCATCTGTGTAAAGTGTTGTTTGAGAAAATGCAGCGACAGCAAAGAATAGCACAGCCGCCATAAGTAATAATTTTTTCATAATTTAATTGGTTTTGGTTAATACTTAGATTTAATCACGCAAATATAATAATTAATATTCAAATAATATTCATATTTTTTTTAAAGATTTAATTTAGTTTTGGAGATATCAAATAAAATATGGGATCTTTTGTTTCTATTTATTTCATGATATCATTGAAGAATTTTATGAATCGTGCAGTATAATTCGATCTCTTCATCGTAATGCGTTGTTCGGTTATTCAATGATAATTTCATCTGCGAAAATCCATGCTTTATTGCCGACACCCTTATGCCAGCCGGGACAAACAGCGATGTTTTTTGCAATGACTTTGATATACCTGATTTTGGAATTGATGATAACTTCATACTCTTTAAGATGAACACCTACCGCTTTAGAAGATATCGTATTATTAACAGTTTCTATTAAAGAAAAATCATTACCATCATTGGAAACATAGAAATTCACTTCAGGAGGCATAAAAATCCATGAGTTATTATCCTGTAAACAGCTTAAAGCTAACCGTTTAATGTATTGTCTCTCCCCAAGGTCAATAACAGCATTAAGATCAACTCCCTGGTAGCCTTGCCATCGGCCTGTTTTGAAATCATTTCCCCCTCTTAATTGATCAATCAATGCATGATCACCTCCTGCGGCATATTGGCCGCTGTATGGTGTATGCAATACTATCTTCCGGTTTTTAGGTAATTCGTAGAAGTTAGCCTCCATAGTAAAACTATCAGGTAGGCCATCAGCTCTAGAAATAGCCATTAATGTTGTGGGGTTGGTGAGTAACAGGGGGCTAGTATATTTAACTCCGGATTTCTCAGGTGGGCTTCCATCTAACGTATAATAAATAGTAGCTTCAGGGTTTGTTGACTTAATAACAACTTCAGTTGAATCAATAAACAGGGGCGATCCTTTTTCAATATATGGCATAGGCGAAATTAATTCATCATTGATGGCAGAGTAGGGGAGTGCATCATCTGCAGTTGCCCATTCTGTTACGGGTTTGCTTCCCATCTTGAATACCAGTTTTCCGCCTTGCATGATGTCAGAGTGGCGGATAAAACTTTTTTCGTATGGCTCATTATTTAACGATGCAGATTGGATGTATTTATTCTCCTGTGAATTATGTAGTGCTATGATGGTAAACGTTTTACCATTTTCCAGAGAAATTACCATTTCATTAAAAAGAGGGCTGCCAATAGCATAAATTTCCTGCCCGGGGCAAACGGGATATAAGCCCATGGCACTCATTACGTACCATGCCGACATCTGTCCACAATCTTCATTGCCACATAATCCGTCAGGCTCAGCAGAATAAAGATTATCCATTATTTCACGTACTTTTTCCTGGGTTTTCCAAGGCTTATTGACATAATTATATAAATATGCCATATGATGGCTTGGTTCATTGCCATGAGCATACTGTCCAATTAACCCGGTAATATCGGATTGTTCTCTACCCGTAGTTTTTGAATCGGCGGTAAAAAGATCATCAAGTTTTTTTTCGAAAGCATTTTTACCACCCATCAGGGAAATTATCCCTTCTATGTCCTGAGGAACATAGAAGCTATATTGCCAGGAATTAGCTTCTGTATAGTTAAAATTGACTTCTGCCGGATCAAATGGTTCGAACCAGAATCCATCAACCTTAGCCCGCATAAACCCGGTAGAAGGATCAAAGATGTTCTTATAATTTTGAGCTCGCCGGATATACTTCTCGTACTCTTCCTGTTCTCCCATTTCTTTTGCCATTTGAGAGATACACCAGTCGTCGTAGGCATATTCTAACGTTTTTGAAA
>JAGLWB010000297.1 GCA_023133655.1 Bacteroidales bacterium | reverse complement strand
TTTATCGATTATGTTAAGATCCATTGCAAGTCTGGAAAAGGAGGACCAGGTTCCACCCATTTCTTGAGGACACGCACTAACCCCAGAGGAGGACCTGATGGAGGTGATGGCGGAAGGGGAGGGCATGTAGTTCTTCGTGGAAATAGTCAACTTTGGACACTGTTGCATTTGAAGTACAGCAAACATGTAAAAGCGGGAAATGGAATGAGTGGTGGCGGACAGCTAAAAACCGGCGCTGATGGAAAAGATAATATCCTGGAAGTGCCTTTAGGAACAGTGGCAAAAGATGCTGAAACAGGTAATGTTGAATTTGAGATTACAAAAGAGGGCGAAACACAAATCCTACTGAAAGGAGGTCGGGGGGGGCTTGGTAACGATCATTTTAAATCACCCACCAATAGGGCCCCCAGGTATGCGCAACCGGGTGAATCGGAGCAGGAATCCTGGAAAATACTTGAATTAAAACTTCTTGCTGATGTTGGGCTTGTTGGCTTTCCCAATGCCGGAAAATCTACGTTGCTTTCTGTTGTTTCTGCTGCAAAACCTCGTATTGCCGATTACCCCTTTACAACCTTACAGCCTAACCTGGGTATCGTATCGTACAGAGATTATAAGTCGTTTGTGATGGCCGATATCCCGGGTATTATAGAAGGGGCCCATGATGGTAAGGGATTGGGATTGAGGTTTTTACGACACATTGAGCGCAATTCGTTATTGCTTTTTATGGTGCCTGTTGATAGTAAGGATATTGGAAGAGAATTTAATATATTGCTGGGTGAATTAGGGAAATATAATCCAGAGTTGCTTGATAAACCAAGACTTCTGGCAATCACTAAATCAGACCTGCTGGATGATGAACTATTAAACGAAATAAAAAAGGAAGTGCCGGATATGCCCCATGTTTTTATCTCTTCTGTAACAGGAAAAGGGCTTGACCCATTAAAAGATGTGATCTGGCAGATGTTGAATGATTGAACAACTTATAACCTGGGATAAGGAACTGTTTTTACTCCTGAACAGTCATCATAATTCCTTTTGGGATTTTGTGATGTGGTGGATGAGCAATAAACTCGTTTGGATCCCGGTTTATGCCTACTTCATTTATCTTATAATCAAGTCTTATAAAAAGAAAAGCCTGATTATCATTGTTTTTGTAGCGTTGTTGATTACCCTGACAGATCAGGTTTCTGTTCATCTATTCAAAGAGGTTTTTCAACGCCTGCGACCTTGTCACGATCCTTCTCTGGCTTCTTTTGTTCATATTGTTCATGACAAATGTGGTGGGCAATTCAGTTTTGTTTCTTCACATGCAGCCAATTACTTTGGAATAGCTCTGTTCTTGATTTTATTTTTTGGACACCGGGTGAGAAATTTTAGCTGGCTGGTTCTGCTCTGGGTGGCCGGTATCGGGTACAGCCGTATCTATCTGGGTGTTCATTTTCCAGGCGATGTTATTGGAGGTGCTCTGTTAGGTAGTTTTTTTGGATACATAATGGCAAGGCTGTGTCAGGTTTTTTTGCAAGCTACCAACTGAAAGCAATTCTTGAAATTTTAATAGCCATAAGCTCTTCCCTCAAATTCACTAACTATAACTTTATAAATTTCAACACCATTTATGGCCGGTGCATTATATGAAAACTCCTTACCGGCATACTTTTTCATGATAACATTCAGTGCCAAAACTTTTTCTTCAAAATCATCAATGAACTCTACTTTCCCATAAGCAAGAACACTACGGTATTTCATGCTCCAGCTACAAGCAATATCTTTATGCTGATACCTTAAATCATGGTCTGTGCTGAAGGCAACACAAACGTTTTGATTGTTTTTCAGGATATCGATCTTTTTTCCTTCTTTGGCTGAATGAAGGATAATGGAGTCATTATCAAAACCAAAATTGAATGGCAGCACATATGGCTTGTTGTTTTGATCAATCATTCCCATATAACAAACATCACATTTTTGAATAATGTCAATGATAGTTTGTTTATGTTCAATCGTACGGCTTTTCATGGTGCAAAGATAAAAAAGTTATTAGTCTCTCCTCAAAGGGAAGGTTTGGGTGGAGTGAAATCCCGGATTTTTATAAAGCGCATTAATGTCGAGGGCAAAAAGAAACTCAAACGCAAATGAATCACTTTGGGGTTTGTAAATGGTTCTTAATCCAAGATCAAAAGGCGCCAGAAACCTGAGTATATGCATATCTGCCGTCAGGTCAATACCAATGGAATTAAAATCAATGGTTTCATTGTTTGTTGTGGCAATGGCATGGTCATAAAAAAGTGTTGTTTTTACTCTTTTGATAAAGAGAATGGGCCCAAGGCTAAGGTCAGGATAGAGTAGGGGAAACTTGTAGTTAAGTGAAAAACTGTATACCTGATCAAATGATAGGCCAGTATAACCACGGGGATAATTTATCAAGTCAGGAAAATAATACTTCTCCTTTTGTTTTTTTTGCAACCCTGTGTAAAGTTTAAATCCATGGTGCCGGAATATTCCGGGAAAATAAATTGAAGTTTCTATCGATCCAACAGTTCCGAGTGGTTCTCCATCAAAGGGAGTATTCCTGTAGTTCAGGTCAAATATTATCCCCCATTTTGGATAAAGATCGCGGTAGGAGGATTTAATCTGACCGTAGCCGAAAAACCGGTATTCCATTGTTTGGACCGGACCGGACGTAAAGTCATCAGGCGTTGATTCGTTGTGCCATATATCAATGCGTGTGGTTGTCAGGAAAGGCCGGAATCCTAACATCCATTTGTTGATCGTGAAAGAAAGAGGCACGCTAATCGTTCCGGTCAGGTTACTTTCTTTCCAGGTAAACGGTTCCGTCAGACCATCATCATTTATATACGATGATGCCCTGTTGCCATAATCATATGAAATATCGAATACCGGAAAATATTTTCTGTAACTCAACTTAGTGTAAAACTTATCAGTTGACTCATTGAGATTGTATTCATACCCAAGAGAAAAGAATGTATTAGATAATTTGTTCTGGGAAAAAAGCGATATCCCCGGTTTGAATGTTTGGTTATCAACATTTATTGAAACAGGTGCCCAACTGTGGAAGTTAAACAGATGTTGCCACCCCCGGTAAGGTTTAACTGCATAGTCCTTTGCATCGACTGCCTGTTCAGATAGAATGAAGGTTTCCTGATTGGTAAGAGAGTCGGCAAGGTTGAATAAACAAGGCGGGGGTTTTGAGAAGGCCGGGCATAGCTCAGGGTTGAACGCTGTTTTAACTATTTCATAACCGTTTGCTGTATAATTTGAATAGTAAAGCGTTGTGAACTCTCCGGATACATTCGCACCAGTTGCTCCAAAAGGGGCTGAAGTTACCTGGTGAAGTCGTTTGGTTTTTGTGTTGAGCGCAAAAATGTTATCAATTTTTGTATAAGCCCCTGTAAAAAGAATCCAGTTTTCATAAACAAAAGGCTGTTCTATTTCGACAAAACTGAATGGCAACATTTCTGTTATTCTTTCGGTTTGGAGATTGATTGAAACAATACTCTTACCGTTTGCATTCATGGCAATTGCCACGATGCTTGTATCTTCCGTTGTCCAGATGGGGGTGATGAAAAACAGGTTGTCTGGATTTGCTAATTTCCTGATTACAGAGCCATCAGATGCATCAAGGATTACGAGTGAATATTCGTCCAATACTGTTTGTTTAACTGCCACAATCAGGTTGCCATCATGAGAAAGGTCAGGCGCCGACAAACGACTCTTATTGGTTAATTGTTTGACCTTTCCGGTGCGGATGTCAACTGTTTTAATCACTGAATAACTTCTGTTATTCCATCGTGGATCATATCTTTTTTCTGCCCAGGTTATTTTTCCTTTTGAGTAAGAAATTTTTTCGTTGAAATAAAAGCCGGGTGTATGAATGGTTGTTTTCTGCCCTGTGCTGTCAATTAGAACAAAGCGGTCAATATCATCCATTGAAGATTTCCGGGCAAAAACAGTATTATCATTTATCCATGAAGCATTAAGATAGCTTGTAAACGTTGTAGCGGAAGGGGTGGGGCTGATTAC
>JAGLWB010000296.1 GCA_023133655.1 Bacteroidales bacterium | reverse complement strand
TTGATGATAAGATAGGTTCGTACTTTATGGCTGGATTGGTCTGCATCGACCCAAGAGCCCGAGTTTGCATAGATACTTGTATATTGATTCCCTGAAGGATATACTTCAAGCATGGGCTCATGTGTGTGCCCGAATGCCACAACCTTGTAAGTGGTCGGGGCCTGGGATTCCATATACTCTGTTTTTGCCGCAATAAAGAGGTCGCTGTGGCCATTCCATATCGCTTGTAAACAGCAATCGATAGGGACCGGGACTTCATTGGTTGTCTGAGTTGCCTGCCAGTTGTCTTCAATATTTTCAGCGTACATATCTCGCGCACCGTTAAAAGAGAAAGGGTCTGCATGGTTATCGATTCCACCCATCAGGATATTTGCCGAATCCTCCTGTGGGAGATCCATCTCAAAATGCAAAATAGTATAAAAATAAGCGATAGTCCAGGCAGTCAGGAATTCGAAGGATCCCTCAGCCACCAGTGCCTCTTTACTCATATAGTCCGTTTGGGTCGATAATCCTTGTGCATACAACCTGGAGATAAAGTATCCCGGTGGTAGTATATGACCGGAACTTACAAGTGGTTGAGGGCAATTAAAAAAGTCATAACGATGACCATGTTCCATGATGATGCCGTTTACGGGCGAATAATCTCCAAGCCCGCTTACATCCCCTGCCCATGTCGTGTTGGGGATAATTTCTTCCAGGATTTCTTGTGTTATAAGCATATCATGGTTGCCGGGAACATAAACGAGTTCAATTTCTGTATGTAACGCTATTGATTTTAGTTTTTCAATTATCAGGCTGTTTGTTGGAGAACCTGCAATGGCCAGAAAGTACTCTCTTGTATCGCTAATACCTGCCTGGGGGTCATAAGGAGATACAGTGTAAGGAACCAGCCATTCGTCAAACAGATCTCCGAGAATAATCAATTGCCTCACATGATTGCCTGTCAAAATGAAATCCAGAAAGCTTTCCAATGCATCTGCATTTTTACCAAACCAGCAATAGTCACCGGATGTTGCTCTTGGGTCTCCCATATGAATGTCACTTATGCATGCAATTGAATTTCGCTGTGTGCTATCGCCGGAAGAGTTATTTGTGCCTAATGCATCTGAAGCTGGTAGGATTAGCTTTGCGGTTGTTCTCAGTTCCATCGTCTCATTTTGCTTGAGAGATTCACCGGAAGTAGATTTCAAACCGGTTGTTATGGTTAACAAATATTTCCAGCCATCGAACAGCTGAAAATCAGTATGAAATTTGATCAATATTTTGTTACTTGAAATTTCCAGGTCGTAATGTGAATCCAGGAGGCCTGTCTTGTCCGAAAAGGATAAATTACCGGCAACTGTTTCCGGATCAACCGGTAGATTGAAATCCATTTCAATTGATCGTTCGTGATGCTTGAGGCGATGATATAGCCCGTGTTTATGGATCAATCTGGGAAAGGTGACACTTAAATACTGTGGTTCGGGAGAGATTTCTGCAGGCTTTTTGCAAGATTGCTGGATAATGATTAAGCTGCTCAACATTAATGTTATTCCCAGGAAAAGGATGCCGTTTTTTTTCATTTGAAAATAGGTTTTATGTATGATAAGGAGTAAAAATACAAAAAAAGTAGTTAATAATAACGTGTTGTGCGGCTTAATCATTATCCCTGCTCTTCAGGGGCTGTTTGAAAACAATTTTTTTTACTCTCATAACTAGCCTGACCCTTTGGGGTGGTGGATGAATTAGTCTGCTCAAAAAAGAGTTAAAATTGTTATTTTTACTGATTAAGAGCCAAAGTTGCATAGTAATGTGTATTTCGGTCTTATTATGCCACTGATTTCGGAGCAAAGTGTGCAACCGGTTTATAGAAGGTGTGAAAGCCAATTTTTTTTACATGCGATCAATGGTGTACTTATATTTCCATTAATTAATTTAAGGATTATAGGTATTGAATCAATAGCGTCCTAAACGTTTGAAAAATTAAAAAAGAGAGAAAGTATTTCGGTTACTCAAACCAACCTATCGTTTGGCAGGTTATCTTTGAGGTGTAAAACAAAAATTAAACTTTCTCTCATGGCAAATATAACATTGTTTTCTCAAATCATATCAAAATTAGACCGTAGTGTTTTTTCTAAACTGGTCAAAGACAAACAAACTGATAAGCACCAAAAGGGTTATAATAGCTGGACGCATCTTGTTTCAATGCTTTTCTGCCAGTTTGCCAAAAGTCAATCCGTGCGCGACATAAGCAATGGACTGCGTTCAGCAACAGGCAATCTAAATCACTTAGGCATCCAAAAAGCCCCATCAAAGTCGACCATCAGTTATCAAAACAAACATCGTAACTGGGAACTGTTCAAAGATTACTATTATCAACTACTTAACAGTTTAGGACAGCAGCCGCAGTTTAAACGGGTAAAGTTCCGCATTAAGTCAAAGATATTCCTGTTAGATTCAACAACCATAAGCCTCTGCTTAAGTTTATTTGATTGGGCAAAATACAAAACAGCAAAAGGGGCTGTTAAGATGCACACCCTGCTTGATTTTGACGGCAACTTACCAGCGTACGTAAATATTACAGACGGCAAAACGGCAGATAATAAAGGTGCCTATGATATCCCATTGCTTAAAAGGAGCGTGATTGTGGCTGACCGGTATTACAACGATTTTTCACTGTTAAATGTTTGGGACAGCAACGAGGTGTTTTTTGTAATCAGGCATAAAGAAAACATCCAATTCAACTCCATTAAGGAAAATGATTTACCGGAAAACCGACATCAACATATTCTTATTGACGAAATAATAGAACTCAAGAATAAAATATCTAAAAAGAAATATCCTAAAAGGCTCAGAAGGGTTGCCATCTGGGATGATAAAAACAAACAGACCATTGAACTTATTACAAATCAGATGAAATGGTCTTGCAATACAATTGCCGAACTGTACAAAAGCCGATGGGAAGTTGAAATATTTTTCAGGGAAATTAAGCAGTTGCTGCATATCAAGTCTTTTATTGGAACAAGCGAAAATGCCGTAATGATACAGATATGGACTGCATTGATAACCATACTTGTTCTGAAAGCACTCAAAGCAATGGCTAAATACAACTGGCATCTATCTAATCTGGTTGCCTTTATCAGACTTAATTTATTTGTAAAAATAGACCTACAGCGTTGGATAGATAGGCTTTTTGAAGAAAACTACGATCCTCCTCAAAATTATATACAGGGGGTTCTTTTTTGAAAAGCGAAAAAAAGAGCCGGAAAGCCCAGTAAATCTATACTTTTATATCACTCAAAAAAACGTTTAGGACAGTATTGGTTTTGGATCTTCAAGTTCGCAGGT
>JAGLWB010000295.1 GCA_023133655.1 Bacteroidales bacterium | reverse complement strand
GTTAACGGAATGGCATATTTCGACTTGTTTGGACAGGTAATGATGGGGAATTCTTTTGTGGATATGGGCATTGCTACATTGTATCAAATGGATCCAATAAGCGGTGAAGTCTTTCTTATCGACATCCAACCCATCGATTCCTCGGGATATTATTTTTTCTTCGACATCATGGGAGGCGATTATTTAATACTGGCTGAACTCATGCAAGGTTCAGCAGGCTATGGTGAATACCTGCCCACCTATTATGGTGATGTCCTCTATTGGGGAGATGCAACAGTCATCAGCCTTGGCGAGCCGGAAAACCCATATAACATTAACCTGATCCCTATGAGCTCTTACGAAAATGGCGTTGCCGATATCACAGGAATCATAACTCAGGGTAATAGGTTATTTGGTGATGGAACACCGGTAACTGATGTTGAGATCATCCTTTTGAACGAAAGTAATATTGCTCTTGACTACAGATATTCAAGTGAAGATGGGGAATTTGACTTTTCCACACTTGCTTATGGCGTATATAAAGTATATGCTGAAGTGCCCGGAAAAAGCACAACACCTGCCCTGGTTATTTTGGATGAAAATAATCAATCAGCTACACTTGAGTTTGAAATTACAGAGGGAGCTGTTCATATTTTATCTGTCAACGAGCTGGAGAACCCTTCATTGACAATTGGGGATATATTCCCAAATCCGGTGACGGACCAGGCATATGTTAACGTTCATCTTACTGAAAGCACCCTGGTAGAGATCAACATCTTCAACCAGATGGGACAACAGGTCTTTTCAGAAGTGCATAATCTGGAAATTGGGTCTCATAAAATAGCACTGAATACCGAAGGGCTTATCAGAGGGGTATTTGTTTTCAGAATCAATACCTTCAATGGGCCTGCAACAGTAAGGAAGTTTATAAAAATTGAGTAGTCGTGTACCTCATAAGCAGCCCGGATCCCGGTATAAACCCGTGGTCTACTATTATGAGCAGCCAGGTGAAATTCACCTGGCTGTTTTATTTAACATTAAACTTGCTAATAATTACTTCTGTTTTGTGCGGTAAATGTTTTTAAATTGGGGTGTCCTGATGCTGCAGTACTCTGTAATTTATTATTGGTTATTTGTTACTGATTGTTTCTCATTTCTGATTTAAAGTTTTAATTTTTATTCCTCTTATTCCGATTCCTTTCAGCAGTTTCTAAACTTTTAATAAATATGCCGATAAGTTCCCTGCTTTCATTAATTGTATTTTCCGTTTCTGATGAGGAATCATAATTTTATCAAGTGTCATTAATTTATCCGAAATTATTAATTAGAAATGATAAATCAGGAATTCTAATGAGAAATTAGAAATAGTAATCAGGAATAAACAATAACAAATAATAAATGAAAAATATGAGATCAGAAAGTCTTGCTAATATTTTGGGCGTTTCATATTTATACATCAGGGTTATCTGAAGCATACCACTCGGCATAAGAAGTAAGCGTTTCTCTTAACCGCAATCCGTAAAGTTTCAGGTGGCCGGGAAGCCTTTTCCGGATTCGTTCAGAAAAATCAAGAATTAAGTTTTCAGTTGTAGGTTGATAATCAACCAACATAACACGTTTGAATATATCATTCTTACGATCCAAATTTTTTGGGGCAAACTCCCTGTTAAGAACCAGGGCATGGTCAAAATCATTTATAACAGCCTCCCTGACAAACGATTTAAGGTCTTTAAAATCCATGATCATGCCATATTTCGGAGAAAATTTATCTTGAACCGGCTCTCCAATTATTGTCACAAATAATTCATAGGTGTGCCCATGAATATGTTTACAAAGGCCATCATGTCCGGGTAAGGCATGTGCCATCTCAAAATTAAACGCTTTGGTTAACCTGATCAATGTCATTTTTTTACACTTTTGAATTTCGTTTGTCGCATTTTATCTATGTCGCCCCTAACGGGGCTTTTTATTATTTTTGTCAATGCCTTTGCTACCGATACCTGACTCCTACGGAGTCGAAAAACAAATTCGCATATCGTTAATCGTTCCGCCTCAGGCGGATCGTATAATATCCTTTCGTTTCTCGCTTTTCGTTTTTCGGATTTTCCCTAAATGTTTTCCAGTAAACATTTTACTCCAACTCCAATAAATATCAACCCACCAACAAACTTCACCCATCTTCCCCTGTACCTACAACCAAATCTTTGTCCGGTACCAAGCCCCAGAAGAGTTGAAAAAATCGCCATAAAGCTAATCATTATCAGCGCCTTTGAAAGCAAAACTCCAATAAAATTAATACCAACACCAGCTATAAGTGTATTGAACCCGGCCGCCAAGCTAAGCCCAACCAATATTTTGAAGTTGCGTAAATCATAGTAGCTTGCTTCCATGTGTAGCTTAAACGATTCCCAGATCATTTTCAGTCCAATGACAGAAAAAATGGCAAACGATACCATCTGTGCCATATGATCAAAAAGAGAAAAAAGAGCCATCCCCAGCAGCCATCCTGCAAGTAAAAAAAGAACCTGAAACATGGTGAAATATGCTGCTATTTTTACCATCTCCCCTCTTCCGGAAATTTCGCTTTGCATGGAAGCAGACATTGAAAGCTGGAAAAGTCCGCAAGACAGAGCTATTATTACCAGTATTAATTCAATCATTTTACCCTTTCAAGTTCAACTGTAAAATGCCTCAGGATCGGGGCTTCATTAACTATTTGCAGACCTTTTGTAATTGTTTCCCTTCGGTCATAAATGTTTTTTAATGCCGTTGCTACAACATCCATATGATTATTGGTATACACCCTTCGTGGTAAAGCAAGCCGCATCAACTCCAGCTCAGGGTACCGGTTTTCCCGTGTAACCGGGTCACGATCAGCCATAAGTGTACCAATCTCAACGCCTCTAACGCCGCTTTCAATGTAAAGTTCAACCACAAGTACCTGTGCCTGGAATTGTTCTTGGGGCACATGAGGCAAAAAACGCATAACATCAACAAATATAGCATGGCCGCCTATTGGATGCTGGATAGGTATACCAAAATTGATTAGCTTATTACCGAGATACTCTACCTGTTTGATACGTGTTTCAAGGTAATCAAAATCCGTTCCTTCATAAAGGCCCTGTGTCAGTGCATTCATATCTCTTCCCGACATACCACCATACGTCACAAAACCTTCAAACATAATATTATACATGCTGGATTGCTTGTACAGTTCCTTATCTTTAAAACCGATAAAACCACCCATATTTACAATAGCATCCTTTTTACAGCTCATAGTGGCCCCGTCAGCATACAAATACATCTCTTTTACAATTTCACGGATGGTCTTATTTTCATAGCCCTTTTCACGTGTCTTGATAAAATATGCATTCTCGGCGAAACGCGCGGAGTCAAAAAGCACCCTGATTCCATATTTTTTTGCCATACTATAAACCTGTTTCATGTTCTCCAGGGAGACAGGTTGTCCGCCTGAGGAGTTACAGGTCAGGGTAATGATAATCATAGGTATTTTTTCGACGGGATTATTTTTGATAACATGTTCGAGTTTCCCGAGGTCAACATTTCCCTTGAAAGGATGTTGTATGGTTGTGTTATAGGCTTCATCAATGGTGCAGTCGATGGCAGTGGCTTTCCGGAATTCAATATGGCCTTTGGTTGTGTCGAAGTGAGCATTACCAGGAACAATATCACCCTCTTTAACCAAAACAGAAAAAAGAACATTCTCTGCCGCCCGGCCCTGATGTGTTGGCAGAAAGTAGTCAAAACCAAAGATATTCTTTATGGCATTTTTCATCTTGTAAAAGGATGATGCCCCGGCATAGCTTTCATCACCCAACATCAGCTCCGACCACTGTTTATCGCTCATTGCCCCTGTCCCGGAATCGGTTAGGAGATCTATGAATATCTGCTCACTTTTTAGATTAAATACATTGAATTTTGCCTCCTCGATCCATTTTACTCTCTCCTCGCGTGTACTTCTGCGGAGAGCCTCAACCATTTTTATCTTATACGATTCTGCAAAGGGTAGTTTCATAATTTGAATGTTTTATACTATTGATTCGGTAGTTGCTTATTGAAATTAATAGTTCTATTACTTCATTGTAAATTGCTTGTTGCTTGTTGCTTGTGACCTGTGGCTTGTGGCAAAAAAACTACGCAAAAAGGAAGTATGGATAATCGTCTCTTTCTTTGATGTTAAGAAAGTTTTTGGGGACTAAAACAAATATGATATGAAAAATCTTCATAACGACTCCTTTACAATGCCAAAGGTAAATATATTTCAGAAAATAACAAACAAGGGGCCAATGACACGGAAGAACTTGGTGTTATATGTGGTAATATTTCATCTAAGATACTGAATATTAGGATGTTATATCATTTTATTCATATTAGTTATTTAAAAGAATATGCGACCATTTTTTCATTTAATAACATCTCTGGTTGTTGAGGCTATAAGTTTGCTTACAAAATAGAAACGATACCCGGTTTATCGATTGTATATTTAGTTTAGAAATACCACTCAAAACTTACATTAAACCGGTATTCCCACTTATCGGTGCCGCCCGGACCCAAGCCGCTGTTCTCCGGCGAATCATTGAGATACCAGGCGTTTTTGCCAAAAAGGAAGTCGATCCAGATCCAAAATGGACCAGCTTCCAGTACACAACCCGGATCATGTAATTGTGAATTCTTGAATGATTTTTCATCCTTTAATACTGTACTATAATTATAATAGGCATTAAAACGTTTAAACGGACCCCAGTTCACATCCCAGAAACGTCGCAGGTTAGCATTGATAAGGATACCCCTGGCTGCCACGAGCCGACTGGAAGTGAGGTTTCCCATAAGCACAAGCCGGTTATCGACACCTTCGGGATTCTCCGGATGGTATTCGTATCGGGCAACCTGAAACTCCGGATTCCAGTCACCATACCGGCCACTGTAGTGCAGGGCCGCTTGCCAATGATATCCGTACTTGCTTGTTTCGAGATTGTCGATCCCACCATATTCTCCGGAGATTCCAACTTCCGAACGATTATCAGTGTCTTTACCGAAAATGTAGGCAAAACGCAAATTCCCCTGTGCAAACTCCTCGTTCTGCTGGTCTTCAACACGAACGAGATCAACAGAATACCGATCGAGTTTTGTCGCATCGCCGTACTCCTCATTATGAAAAAACGCCATATGCATATCCCAGGTGTCGTTTTCATGACGCCATTTTATTCCTGCATCGTAATCGTCCTCCATACCCAGATTGTAACCAAGGCCGAACCAAAAGCTATGGGTAGCAAA
>JAGLWB010000294.1 GCA_023133655.1 Bacteroidales bacterium | reverse complement strand
GAATGATCAAAAAACTGGTTGATGAGATTGAGCAGGAAACAGGCGATAAATATATACGAATGGAAATGGGTGTTCCCGGTTTACAACCATCTTCTATAGGCGTTGAAGCAGAAATCCAGGCTTTAAAGGATGGAGTTGCCGCAAAATACCCTGATATTTATGGTACTCCTTCACTGAAAAATGAGATTTCCCGATTTGTTAAGCTATTTCTTGATATTGATGTCAGCCCGCAAAGCTGTATCCCAACAGTTGGCTCCATGCAAGGTAGTTTTGCAACATTTTTGACAGTAAACAGGATAAAAAAAGGGAAAAATACAACCTTATTTATGGATCCCGGCTTCCCTGTCCACAAACAGCAACACCAGGTACTCGGTATTAATTACGAATCCTTCGATGTTTATGAATACCGTGGTGAAAAATTAAGAGAAAAACTCGAGTCATATTTTAAAAAGGGAAACATATCATGTATGCTGTATTCAAACCCTAATAATCCAACCTGGATTTGCTTCACAGAAAAAGAGTTGCAGATTATCGGCGAGCTGGCAAACAAATATGATATTATCATCATTGAAGATCTTGCCTATTTGGGCATGGATTTCAGGAAGGATTACTCAATTCCCGGCCAACCTCCTTATCAACCAACGGTTGCTAAGTACACTGATAATTATATTCTCTTAATATCAAGTTCGAAGGTGTTTAGTTATGCAGGACAACGAATCGGAATGATGGTCATTTCGGATAAGGTTTTTGACATTAAGTCGAAAGAATTACTAAAAAACTACGTATTCGACACCTTTGGATTAGCCATGATCTTTGGTACGGTTTATTCGTTAAGTTCAGGCACAGCCCACTCCCCACAATATGCACTCGCTGCAATGTTAAAAGCAGCTAATGATGGTGAATTTAACATCTTAAATGACGTAAAAGAGTACGGCAAAAAAGCTGAGATCATGAAAAAGCTTTTTACAGAAAATGGATTTCATATTGTATACGATATGGACGAAGAAGAACCTATTGCACATGGGTTTTATTTTACCATTGCATATCCCGGTATTACAGGGGCAGAGCTGCTTGAGGAGCTGCTTTATTACGGCATCAGTGCCATCTCATTAGCCATTACGGGCAGTGAACGCACCGAAGGAATCAGAGCTTGCGTTTCTTTAGTCAACAGAAATCAATTCCCTGATCTGGAATACAGGCTAAAAAAATTCCACGAACAGCATCCGGCCGATTAGTATTGGATTTTAAATTATTATGAAGCCACGCAATATTTATTATGCTATAAGTTGCATTGTATCACGGAGCAAGGTTGCAGGGTAAAAAGGAAAGAGGGATACTGGAAAATAAATTGTTACAAAATATTGTGTGGATTTGAATTTGATTTGAATTATTTTTTTTATTTTCGCATTTCACATTCAGAACAAGTGAACCAGAAATCCACCGCCTACTCAACAGGCTCATTCACTTTACTTTATGTAATTTTTTTTACAATTGACTTATTAAACATTTTTGAGATGGCCAAAGTCAAAGGAGCTATTATTATTGATACAGAGAAATGTAAAGGGTGTGAAGTTTGTATCGACGCATGTCCTACTTCAGTCATATCGATGGCTGAGGAAGTGAATTCCAAAGGATACAACTATGCATACCCTGAGAATCATGACGCATGCACCGGCTGCACAAACTGTGCAATTGTGTGTCCCGATGGTGTGATCACGGTTTACAGAATTAAGATATAAACAGACTTGATACAAAAAAATATTCTTCACCATGGGAGAGTTAAAATTAATGAAAGGCAATGAAGCCATTGCTGAAGCTGCCATACGAGCGGGTGTGGATGGTTATTTTGGGTATCCGATCACTCCTCAGTCAGAAGTAATCGAATACCTTATGGCTGAAAGACCGGAAAAAAGAACCGGCATGGTTGTTTTACAAGCTGAAAGTGAATTGGCTTCCATCAATATGGTATACGGAGCTGCCGGAGCAGGAAAAAAAGTGATGACCACTTCGTCAAGCCCCGGAGTTAGTTTAATGATGGAAGGGTTATCATACATGGCTGGGGCTGAACTACCCTGTGTTGTAGCAAATGTTGTTAGAGGAGGACCCGGTTTGGGCACAATACAACCTTCCCAGGCCGATTATTTTCAAGCAACAAAAGGAGGAGGGCATGGTGATTATCATTTGATTGTTTTAGCACCTGCTTCAGTTCAGGAAATGGCCGATTTCGTTAAACTGGGCTTTGACCTTGCTTTTAAATATCGAAATCCTGTTATGATCCTCTCCGATGGCGTAATAGGGCAAATGATGGAAAAAGTTATTCTGGATGACCATATTCCAAGGTGGACTTTGGAAGAAATTAAAGAAATAGCTCCATGGGCTACCACAGGGAAACCAACAACCAGAGAAAGAAATATTATTACATCTCTGGATCTTGACCCTGCCCGGCACGAGAGGCATAACCAAAAGCTTCAAAAAAAATACAGAAAAATTGAAGAAGAAGAAGTGAGATTTGAGATGATCGATTGTGATGACGCAGAAATACTAATCGTTGCTTATGGATCAAGCGCCAGAATAGCCCAGAAAACATTGCACCTGGCCAGGGAAAAAGGTATTAAAATGGGATTGCTCCGTCCTATCACCCTATATCCTTTTCCAGCGAAACAAATCCGGCAACTGGCAAACCAGGTAAAAGGAATACTGTCACTCGAACTTAGCGCCGGTCAGTTGATAGAAGATGTTAA
>JAGLWB010000293.1 GCA_023133655.1 Bacteroidales bacterium | reverse complement strand
TTGTACATTTGCACTCCAAAAAATATACTCAAATGAAATATTCAAAAGAACAAATTATTAATGCACTAAAACATGTTGACGATCCTGACCTGAAAAAAGATCTGATTAGTTTGAACATGATCGACGATATTAATATTGACGGTAATAAAATTTCCTTTAAGCTGGTACTTACCACACCAGCATGCCCTCTGAAAGGGAAGATGAAAAAAGACTGTATCGACGCTATTCATACCTATGTAAGTAAGGATGCAGAAGTTGAAGTTGAACTTACTTCAAAGGTCACAACACAAAGAAAAGCAACTGAAGATATGCTTTCAGGCGTAAAAAATATTATTGCTATTGCATCCGGTAAAGGTGGAGTTGGAAAATCTACTATTGCTGTGAACCTGGCCGTTTCCTTAGGAAAAGCAGGTGCAAAAGTCGGTTTAATAGATGCCGATATTTATGGCCCTTCAATCCCATTAATGTTTGGGTTGGTTAATGAGAAACCATTCGTTAAAGAGATCAATGGAAAAACAAAAGTTATTCCTATTGAACGTTTTGGTATCCATCTGCTTTCAATAGGGTTCTTTGTTGACGATTCGCAGGCATTGGTATGGAGAGGCCCAATGGCATCCAATGCCCTCATGCAACTTTTTAACGACTCCGACTGGGGAGAACTGGATTATTTGATCGTCGACCTTCCTCCGGGAACAGGTGATATTCATCTGTCGTTGGTACAACAAGTTCCGGTTACCGGGGTAGCTATTGTAACAACCCCACAGGAAGTTGCATTAGCCGATGCCCGTAAAGCCGTTTCTATGTTCCAACAAGACAAAATTAATGTTCCGGTCCTTGGCTTTGTTGAGAATATGTCCTATTTTACGCCGGCTGAACTTCCTGAAAATAAATATTATATCTTTGGAAAAGAGGGTGGCAAGAAGCTCGCTGAAAAAATGAATATTCCTCTGTTAGGGGAAATTCCACTTGTGCAAAGTGTTTGTGAATCAGGAGATAATGGTCATCCCATTGCTCTCGACGACACCTCACTGATAGGAAAGGCATTTGAAAAAATGGCCGGAAATATAGCACAACAAGTGGCTATCCGCAATGCAACAATGGAACCTACGAAAAAGGTTGAAATGAAAAGTTAATCGTACGAATTATGGCAATAGAAGAAAAAACAGAACTTCAGGAAAAAGTCCGCAAAGTTATTGAACAACTCAGGCCTTATCTTCAGGCTGACGGAGGAGATATACAATTAGTCAATATTACAGATGAAAATGTGGTGAATGTTGAATTACTCGGAGCATGCGGATCATGCCCTTATAGCCAGATGACACTGAAAAACGGTGTGGAAGAAGCCATGAGGAAAGCAATTCCGGAGGTAAAATCTGTTGAAACAATCTAAACAGGATTTACTTAAAAGCCTGTTTAAGATAAATATTTTGCAACAATGGGCATGCGTCTGCCCATTCCAAAAGCTTTGGTTGATACTCTCAGCACAGGAGGCATTTGATATCGTTTATGCTCACTCGTATTGACTAACTTAAGAACTTTGGATACTATCTCTTCAGAATACCCTTGGTCAATAAGATCACCTGGCCCTTTTCTTAACTCAATGTATTGATACAAAATCTGATCCAGCATTTCATAATCAGGAAGAGAATCTGAATCCTTTTGCCCCGGCCTGAGCTCAGCGGAAGGAGGTTTACTAATGGTGTGTTCAGGAATAATTGGCTGCGATCGATTAATATATCTTGCCAGA
Source organism: Bacteroidales bacterium (assembly GCA_023133655.1). Classification (GTDB taxonomy): domain Bacteria; phylum Bacteroidota; class Bacteroidia; order Bacteroidales; family JAGONC01; genus JAGLWB01. The sequence continues at coordinate 20,132 of JAGLWB010000293.1, read as the reverse complement.
TCAAAGACCTCAGTTTTATACACATCTCCTAAAACAGATAAGCCTCCGCACATATCACCATACAATGTTCCATATCCCACTGCCGCCTCACTTTTGTTTGATGTATTAAGCAGGATATAACCAAACTTATTCGAAAGGCTCATCAAAATAACTGCCCTGATTCTTGCTTGCAAATTCTCTTCGGTAATATCGGCCGGTAAGCCATCAAACCATTGAGACATTGTCTCTTCAAAGCTCTTGAAAGCCTTTTCGATGTGGATAATATCATAAGGAATATTCAGGTTTTCAGCCAGGACAACAGCGTCATTGATCGAATGCTCAGATGAATATCGTGATGGGAGAAGCACAGCCTTAACATTATCATTACCAAGTGCCCTGGCAGCCAGAGCCAGTGTTACGGCTGAGTCAATACCACCTGACAAGCCTAAGATGGCTTTTGAAAAACTTAACTTCTGAAAATAATTCCTGATCCCCATAACCAGTGCATCATGGATAAGTGATATCTTTGATTCAGGCTTTTGTTTCTCTGGTTTAAAATCACTATAAAATAAAGATACCTGGTTACTCCCCTCCTTGAGCTCATAAACCCTGAAATCTTCCTCAAAGTAATTAAATTCATCAAAGATTTCACCATCCCTATTGATAACCATTGAGCCCCCGTCAAAAAGAAGTTCTGTTTGGGCTCCAACATGATTCACATAAAAAAGAGGCAAATTGTACCTCAATGCATTTCTGACAAGCACCTCTCGTCTGCTTGAGGCTTGCCTGTAATGGAAAGGCGAAGCCGCAATATTAACCATCAAATCCGGACCTTGTTTTGCAAGAACATCCATTGGAGAAATCGTATAGAGCCGTTCATCTCCAATATCCCAAATGTCTTCACAAATCGTCAGGGCTATCTTACGGCCCATATAATTTAGTACGTTGACATCCCTAAACGGCTCAAAATAACGGTATTCATCAAAAATATCATAAGTAGGAAGTAATGACTTGTGTGTAATATATTGAATATCCCCATCATAAAGAAAATATGCGGAATTATATAAAAATTTACCCTTAGCTGAAGGATTAATGGATGGAGACCCGATAATGGCAGCAATTCCTATGCAGGATTGAGCAATTTCTTTAATAGCCTGGTAACACTTCTGAATAAAATCGTCAAACTCAAGAAAATCCCGCGGTGGATACCCTGAAACTGCCATTTCCGCAAAAACTATTAAATCAACACCCTTTTGCTTTGCTTTTTGAATGGCATTTTTAATTTTTAACACGTTGGAATCAAAATGACCAATATGATAATTTATTTGAGCTAAAGCAATCTTCACGTGTAAATGGTTAATTTCTAAATTAAAAGTGGATTAAAAAATAATTCCTACAGAAAACTCAAAATAATTTAACTGGGCTTTTTCTTTAAGCGATGGGGCAACCGTGTTATACCCATTTAAAACATTTGTAAAACCATTGTTATAATTAACAGCAAAAACAATAGAAGTAGATTCATCAACATAATATTCCATGCCAATACCAAAAATCATTGAAGCTTTGAAAAGATTAATCTCATCAGTTATTGTATGCTCCGTTTCATCAGTTCTGATTGTTTCTCCTTTGGTATCCTTGTACTCAAACTGATCTTTGGCTTTTGCCCCTATCCGAATAGCCGATCCTAATCCAAGATTTCCAAAAAATGCATATGAACCAAATTTATTGGTTCTCATTTTTAAGGTAACAGGGATCTGAAAATACTTCAGATTATACTCCCGGTAAAGTGTGCCTTCAATATCGAGCTGATTATCAACATATGGATAACTAAGTTCTCCGCCATTAAAGATCACATCAAAACCAGTAGAAATAAAATAATTATCTGCTACGCTAAAATCGCTGATAAATCCCCACCCAAAACCAAAATTGGTGCCATCATGCTCATATCCTTCAGTAGAGGCCTGCAACCAACTTATATTAGGCGACACCTTAATCCCAAACCGAAAAGGCTTTGCCTGGCCAAAAACAACTGCCGAAGAGACTAAAAACAATAGAATTAAAACGACTTTTTTGTTCATACTCTTACGTTATTTATTTAATGCAAAAATAAAAAAAAATTAGTTGTGAATAAGTATCTGGAAAAAGGAACGTTATATTATTGTTTTAGTATCAGATAATCAATTATTTTTGTTTTTAACTCTAAAATTTATCATTATGAAAAAAATCAGTTTCCTACTTGTGGCCATCCTTATTACCCAGATGTGTTTTGCACAACTCAACCTCGGTATTAAAGGTGGAATAACAACATCCAAGCTTTATACATCGCTGAGTGATTATAACGAACAATCTATTACTGGCTATTATGGTGGCGCATTTCTTCGCATAAAAATAAATAAGTTTTTTTTGGAACCCGAAATATATTATATACACAAGGGTGGCGACCTCTTCTCATCAACTGAAGACAAAGATTATGAGATACGTTTAAACTCCCTTGACATTCCTCTTTTACTTGGCTTGAAACTAATCGACCTGAAGGTAATAAAGCTTTCAGCGTTAGCAGGGCCGGTAGCTTCATTCGTTACCAACAATTCGGTAACATACACCCAAGGAGGCATTCATTATGAAGATCCTGATATTTCAAATAATTTAAAAAATACCAACTGGGGGTTGCAGGTTGGAGCTATGATGGATATTTTGATGTTTACAATTGATGTAAGGTATGAGGTTGGATTGAATGAAATTCTTAATTTCAACAACAACCAATTAACTAACAATGTATTCCTGATTGGCATTGGTTTAAAATTATTATAATCATCCAACAAACAGCCATCATCCATAATGAACATTCAAAAAAAAACAATAGCCGTTTTTTTACTACTACTAAACATACTGATCATAAGTTCTTGTACACGATCCTATCCAAGATGGCAACAGGTTTCCACTGATCATGTTTCTATCCCTGATATCACCATAAACAGATACGAACAGGCACTTTTTGGACTCGATGAAAATAATCTTCAAAACGAATTATTGAGCCTTCAAAACAGGTTTCCTTTTTTCCTTGATGCTAATCTAAGAGATTCAACAAATATTAACCAAATCTATGATTATTTGACTGACCCGTTAATAAAAAATTTATTTTTAGAGTCAATGCAGGTTTTTCAAGATCTTACATTAATTGAAGACCAGATCAACCTGGCATTGAAATATTATAGATTTTACTTACCTGACGAACCGCTTCCATCCGTTTACACTTATATCTCGAGCCTCGACTTTCAACATAAAATCATTGCAACCGACAGCATCTTAATCATTGCAATTGATACCTATTTGGGGCCTGATTTTAAACCATATCTGGAGCTTGGGGTTCCAATGTATATGATCAAAGGATTCGATGAAAAATATATTGTCAGGGATTGCTTTTTTGCATTAGGAGAAAGATACTTAAATGTGAATGAACCCGGAAATGTTCTCCTCGATTTGATGATCTACCAAGGGAAACAATTATACTTTCTTGATGCTATGCTCCCTGCATTAGCTGACAATATTAAAATTCAATACACAGAAGAACAGCTTCTGTGGTGTCAACAAAACGAAGAAAACCTTTGGAAATTTTTTATAGAGAATGGTCTGTTATATTCAACAGACATTCAAATTATGAATAAGTTTTTAAATGAAGGTCCTTTTACAAGGGGGTTTCCCGGATCACCGGCAAAATTGGGTCATTGGTTAGGCTGGCAAATCGTCCGGGCATATATGAATAATAACCAGGATATTGAATTTAAAGAAATGCTCTTAAATAACAATGCACAGGAAATACTGTCCCATTCGAAATACAAACCGGGGCGGTAAAATAGATTGCAGCCATTAAATTCTTAATTTTCTTTCCATTTCAGGGTCACAAAACCTCTCTTTTCTGATTAAGGGTATGAATAAGAGATAAAGCCCATCTCTAAAAACGCATCAATCAACAGCCTATGTTAGTAAAAGCATTCGGGAGTGCTCTAAACGGGATAAACGCAATTCCAATAACCATTGAAGTAAATATTGACCGGGGAATTAATTTTTTTATGGTTGGACTACCCGATAGCGCTGTAAAAGAAAGCCATCAACGTATTGAAGCGGCGTTAAAAAATATCGGTTATTCCATTCCGGGAAAAAAAATTGTAATCAACCTGGCCCCCGCGGATATTCGCAAAGAAGGTTCCTCATATGATCTTCCTATTGCCATTGGCATTCTGGCAGCATCCGAACAAATTAACTCAGAAAAAGTTAAAAATTATATCATTATGGGAGAGGTTTCTCTTGATGGAAGTCTTCATCCGGTCAAAGGGGCTTTGCCTATTGCTATCGAAGCAAAAAAGCATGGGTTCAAAGGGCTGATCATTCCATTTCAAAATGCCCGGGAGGCAGCAATTGTTAGTGGCCTCCAGGTTTTTGGCGTAAAAAATATACTGGAAGTGATACACTTCTTTAATGGAGAATCCACCCCCGAGCAGGTGATTGTCAATACCCGGGAAGAATTTTATCGTAAACTAAACAATTATGAGTTTGATTTTTCCGATGTAAAAGGCCAGGAAAACATAAAAAGAGCGCTGGAAATTGCGGCTGCTGGCGGCCACAATATCATACTGATAGGCCCTCCGGGTTCAGGTAAAACAATGATTGCCAAAAGGCTGCCCTCTATTTTACCCCCTCTAAATATCCAGGAAGCACTCGAAACAACCAAAATCCATTCAGTAGTAGGGAAAATGGCTAAAGGATCGGCTTTGATCACATCCCGGCCGTTTAGGTCGCCTCATCATACGATAAGCGATGCAGGATTGGTGGGAGGAGGGTCATACCCTCAACCCGGTGAAATATCCCTGGCTCATAATGGCGTCTTGTTTCTTGATGAGCTACCCGAATTTAAAAGATCTGTGCTCGAAGTGATGCGTCAACCTATTGAAGACCGGGTTGTTACAATCGCAAGAGCTAAGCTTACGGTTGAATATCCGGCTAGTTTTATGCTGGTAGCAGCCATGAATCCTTGCCCTTGTGGATATTACAACCACCCGGATAAAGAGTGTGTATGCCAACCTGGAATAGTGCAGAAGTACCTGAATAAAATCTCCGGGCCATTACTTGATAGAATTGATATTCATATCGAGGTTATTCCGGTTCCTTTTAAAGAATTAAATAAAAAAAGAAGTGGCGAAAAAAGTAATGATATCCGAAAACGTGTTGAAAAAGCCAGAAAAATTCAGGAAGAGAGATATAAAGACGACAAAGGGACTTATTGTAATGCCCAAATTCCCTCAAAAACCCTGCAAGTAACTTGTAAAGTAGATGAAGCCGGGGAATTGATATTAAGAAATGCTATGGAAAAACTTAACCTTTCTGCACGCGCGTACAACCGAATTTTGAAGGTAGCCAGGACAATAGCCGACCTTGATCAAAGTAAGAACATACTTGTCGAACATCTCGCTGAGGCTATTCAATACCGAAGCTTAGACAGAGAAACGTGGGGCACATGATATGTATATCTCAAAAAATTATTATCTTAGCTCTATTAATGATATGATTCCTGTTACTTCCTATATTAAGTACTTTCTATCCTCCCAAACAAGGTATGAAATCCATTCTCCTTTTTTGTACAATCTTGTAACCGGGCCTATTAATGATAAGACTGATTATCCAGCGTATCGTCTGATGAAGTCGATAAATAAAGATGTTTATGAAGACCTGTTCAGGTCGACTGATGCAAAAACGAAAAAATTGCTTGAACTTCCTGCCATTGGCTTAAGAAAGCAAAGAAAAAACGTTGTTAAAAATAACAAATATCATCGATTGGTATTCAGGCTTATCAGATATTTCAATCCAAAAACTATATTCGATCTTGGAAGCTTTACCGGGCTTTCAGCCATTCATATGTCTATCGCATCTCCTGAAAGTCAAATATTTACTTTTCCATTTAATCAATTAGCATATAACCTGTTGTATGACAATATTTCAAGAATCGATTTTAATAATATCATTCCATCTGAAATATTTTCAGCTTCTCTCTTATTGCAATTTGAAAATAAAAATCGAAAAATTGATCTTATTTGCATTAACCGTTGTTGTAAACCAGGTGAAATACTAAAAATAATAGAAGATTCAATACCTTTTTTATCCAACGAATCGTTTATGATAATCAGGGACTTAAATAATAATGATAAAAACCGTTCTTTATGGAACCACATGAAAGCCCATGAAAAGACTACCGTAACCGTAGATCTTTTCAATTTGGGAATAATCTTTTTCAAGAAAGAGCTTAGTAAAGAAAATTTTATCATACGATTTTAAGGAATGTTGTTAATTTTGCTTTAATAAAAAAACAGGATATGAAAGAAGAAATTATTCGTCTTGAAAAAATTTCACGCCATTTCAAAGTAGGTTCAGAAATAGTCAGGGCCCTACGATCCATTTCCTTAAGCATTAATCAGAACGAATTTGTTGCCTTAATGGGGCCGTCCGGGTCAGGAAAATCAACATTAATGAATCTGATAGGCTGTCTCGATACACCGACTGAAGGGAGATATTTTTTAAATGGCAACGATGTGAGTAAATTTAATGATAACCACCTTGCTGAGATCAGAAACAAAGAGATCGGCTTTATTTTTCAAACCTTTAATCTTTTGCCCCGCTCTACAGCTCTTGAGAATGTTATGCTTCCTCAAATTTATGCCGGTATAAACAAGATAAACCGTAGTGCAAGGGCAAAAGAAGTATTAGAGGATGTTAAATTAAGTGACCGAATATTGCATAAGCCAAATGAACTCTCAGGAGGCCAGCGTCAACGAGTCGCAATTGCCAGGGCCCTGGTCAATCACCCATCTATTATTCTTGCTGATGAACCTACGGGCAATCTCGATTCAAAAACTTCATTAGAGATACTCGGTTTGCTTGAGGATATTCATAAAGCTGGCAATACTATTATTGTTGTTACCCATGAAGAAGATATTGCCCAACGGGCTCATCGAATTATCAGATTGATTGATGGAATGGTGGAATCAGATGAAATTAACAAAGATATTGCCAGCATGCCGGAATATAGTCAGAAAAGCGAATAGAGAAAAGCGAATTACAAACAATGGCTTCTCAGTGGAAAATATATACCAGAAGGGGCGATAAAGGAGAAACCTCCTTAATTGGAGGCACAAGAGTACCTAAAAATCATATACGAATAGAAGCTTATGGCACTGTAGATGAATTAAATTCATATATCGGCCTTATCCGTGATTTGGAAATCAGTCATCAATATAAAAAGGTATTAATCGAGATTCAGTATCGTTTGTTTACCACAGAATCCCTCCTTGCTTCTGATAAAAATCATAAAACCAACACCTTACCTGTCCTTGAAGATAAAGATATACTGTTTCTGGAAGATGAAATAGACCAAATGAATGAAGAACTCCCTACGCTGAATTCATTTATTTTACCGGGTGGCCATCCAGTCGTTTCTCATTGCCATGTTGCCAGATGTATATGCCGGAGGGCTGAACGAATCACTATCGAATTATCTGATAATCACTATGTTGACATGTTGGTGGTAAAATATCTGAATCGCCTGTCCGATTATTTGTTTGTGTTGGCCAGAAAATTGGCCCATGATCTAAATGCGCCCGAAACCATCTGGAATGCAAGGACTTAGAAAGCAAAACAATTATTTTTTTTATTAAAAAAGAAATTTTTCTTGTGGGTGTTTCAAAAAAAATTATTTTTGCAAAAAATTAACCCACTAAAATCTTCCTGTTATGTATTGGACTTTAGAGCTAGCTTCTAAACTCGAAGATGCACCTTGGCCTGCAACTCGAGAAGAATTAGTAGATTTTTGTATACGATCAGGAGCCCCTACGGAAGTAATAGAAAACCTAAGAGAAATTGAAGATGAAGGAGAAATCTATGAGCGAATAGAAGACTTATGGCCTGATTATCCCACGAAAGAAGATTTTTTCTTTCATGAAGATGAATACTAATTGACACCAACACATGGCTAAATTCCTTAGTAATCTTCTTGGCAGTAAATCTGATAAAGATATTAAAGCGATAAATCCTATCCTGAACAAAATCAAGGAAGTCTATCACTCAATATCTCAACTCAGTAATGACGATTTAAGAGCTAAAACAATTGAGTTTAAGAAGAAAATTGCTGACGGCATCCGTGATGAAGAGAATCAAATAATTGAGTTTAAGAAGCAAATCGATCAAAATCCTGACCTGGATATTGATGAAAAAGAAAAAATATATCACAGTATTGATCAATTAGAAAAGGATAGCTACACTAAAACCCAGGCTATTCTTGATGAAATCCTCCCGGAAGCCTTTGCCGTAATAAAAGAAACAGCACTTCGATTCAAAGAAAATGAGGTTGTTGAAGTTACTGCGACAGAACGAGATAAAGAGCTTGCTGCTACTAAAGAAAATGTTAAAATAGTTGGCAACAAGGCACATTATGCAAACCATTGGATAGCTGGTGGAAACATAACCCGATGGAATATGGTTCATTATGATGTTCAGCTCACTGGTGGCATTGTACTTCATGAGGGGAAAATTACTGAGATGGGAACCGGTGAAGGAAAAACGTTAGTTGCCACTTTACCAGTTTACCTGAACGCTCTTCCTGGAAAAGGCGTCCATATAGTTACGGTTAACGACTATCTTGCTAAAAGAGATACTGAGTGGATGGGGGTCTTGTATGAATTCCATGGCTTGAAAGTAGATTGTATTGACAATCATGATCCTAATTCCACAGAACGCCGGAATGCTTACCTTGCTGATATTACTTTTGGAACAAATAATGAATTTGGATTTGACTATCTCCGCGACAATATGACCAGTAATCCAGAGGAGCTGGTACAGAGAAAACATAATTTTGTTATCGTCGATGAGGTTGATTCCGTATTAATTGACGATGCCCGGACACCATTGATTATTTCCGGGCCAACGCCTGCCGGAGATAAACAGGAGTTTGATGCACTTAAACCACATATTCTAAAACTTTACAGCCTGCAAAGAAGCCTGGTTACTAAAGTTCTGGCTGAAGCTAAGCAATTGTTAGCCGATTCGTCAAACCCCGACAATATCAAGAAAGGAAGCGACCAACTTTTCAGGGCATACAGAGGACTGCCAAAAAACAAAGCCCTGATCAAGTTCCTTAGTGAAGAAGGAAGAAAAACCCTGATGCAAAAAACAGAAAATTTTTACATGCAGGAACAAAACAAACATATGCACATCATTGATGATGAGCTTTATTTTGTTATTGATGAAAAACATAATTCCATAGACCTTACCGAAAAAGGAATTGACATACTAACAGCTTATTATGACGACCCCAGCTTCTTTATAATGCCTGATATTGGCGCTGAAATTGCAACGCTTGACAAATCGGGCCTGAGTGAAACAAAACAACTCGAAAAGAAAAATGAGTTAATCGTTGATTATTCCATAAAATCCGACAGAATCCACACCGTTAATCAACTCTTAAGGGCTTACGCCCTCTTCGAAATTGATGTGGAATATGTGATCATTGATAATAAAATCAAAATCGTTGATGAGCAATCAGGCCGAATTATGGAGGGCAGAAGATACTCAGATGGGCTTCACCAGGCAATTGAGGCAAAAGAAAATGTAAAAGTTGAAGCAGCAACCCAAACATACGCTACAATCACCTTGCAAAACTACTTTAGGATGTACCGGAAGCTCTCCGGGATGACAGGAACAGCTGAGACAGAAGCCGGCGAACTTTGGGATATCTACAAACTTGATGTCGTTGTTATTCCAACTAACAAACCCATAATACGCGATGACAGAGAAGACCTGGTTTACAAAACAAAAAGGGAGAAATTTAATGCTGTTATCAATGAGATAGCCGATCTGGTAAATGCCGGCAGGCCTGTACTTGTGGGTACAACATCTGTAGAAACATCTGAATTGCTCAGCAGAATGTTAAAAATAAAACGAATCAGGCACAATGTATTAAATGCTAAATTACACCAAAAAGAAGCACAGGTTATTTTAGAGGCTGGACAACCAGGGACGGTGACCATTGCTACAAATATGGCCGGTAGAGGGACTGATATCAAACTGGGGGAAGGGGTAATAGACGCTGGTGGTCTGGCTATCATCGGTACTGAAAGGCATGAGTCACGACGCGTTGACCGACAGCTACGAGGCCGGTCAGGAAGGCAGGGTGACCCCGGAAGCTCGCAATTTTTTGTATCTCTGGAAGATGACTTGATGCGAATGTTTGGATCAGGGAGAATAGCCAAGGTAATGGATCGACTCGGTGTAGGTGAAGGTGAAGTTATTCAGCACTCCATGATCACAAAATCGATCGAAAGAGCCCAAAAAAAAGTAGAAGAAAACAACTTTGGCATAAGAAAAAGATTACTGGAGTATGATGATGTCATGAACACACAAAGAGAGGTGATCTATAGCAAAAGACATCATGCGCTTTTTGGTGATCGCCTGGCTCTCGACATCTCTAATATGTTGTATGATCTCATAGAAAAAACAGTTGGAGATTATCAGGAAGTACGTGATTATGCGGAATTTAAATTTGAATCATTAAAATGTTTCTCATACGACCCTAAAATTAATGAATCTGATTTTCTGGCAAAAAATATATCTCAGATATCAGATCAACTTTACGACGATATTTATAAAGCTTACCGGGCCAAAAGGAAGCGCATTGCTCAACAAGCATTCCCGGTAATAAAAGAAGTGTTTGAAAACAATTCTCAATATGAAAACATTGCCATCCCTTTGACTGATGGTAAAAAAACCCTGCAAATAATCGCCAACCTGAAAAAATCGTATGAGAGTGAAGGCGAAGAAGTATCTCTGGCTATTGAAAAAGGACTTACACTTGCAACCATTGATGATGCATGGAAAGAACACCTTCGGGAAATGGATGATCTGAAGCAGTCAGTGCAGTCTGCTACTTATGAACAAAAAGATCCGTTATTGATCTATAAATTCGAGTCGTTTGAATTATTCAAAACAATGATCGAAAAAATCAATAAAGATGACATCTCTTTTATCATTAAGGCACAGATTCCTATTCAAGATCCCAAAAATATAAGGGAAGGCCGATACAAAGGAAGAGGAGACCTCCGCAACCTTAAAGAAGAAAGATCAGACCTGTTAAGTCAGGCACACAGCAACACCCAGCAAAAACAAATTACCCAGCCGAGAAAAGTCGAAAAAAAAATAGGCAGAAACGATCCTTGCCCGTGTGGAAGTGGTAAAAAATATAAACATTGCCACGGGAAAGGAAAATAATTCAGGCTTAATTTAAATTTTATCCGGGAAAAAATAATTTTATTACTTTTATCCTGATTAATTTATGAGTTTTCGTTATGAGAAGTCAAAATACAAATAAATCTCAATTTATTTGATATTTGGTACCTTTGATTTGAAATTTACTAAATGTACAGGATGAAATATAAACGAATATTACTTAAACTTAGCGGTCAAGCCCTGATGGGAGATGATAATCAAAGCCTTAACCCTGAACTAATCAATCAATACGCCAATGAAATTCGTGATGTAAGAAACCAGAATGTTGAGGTAGCTGTTGTTATTGGTGGTGGAAATATTTTCAGGGGGTTACAAGGCAAAGACGAAGGTATTGACCGGGTGCAAGGCGATTATATGGGCATGCTGGCAACAATCATTAATAGTTTGGCCTTGCAAAATGCCCTAGATGACCAAAACATTAAATCTTGCATACTTTCCGGAATAGCCATTGACCCTATTGCTGAAAAAATTAGCAGACGAAGAGCCATTAATTGCCTTGAAAAAGGATTTGTTGTTTTCTTAAGTGGAGGTACTGGAAATCCTTATTTCACCACCGATTCTGCTGCTGCCCTACGCGCACTTGAAATAAAAGCTGATATTATCCTGAAAGGTACAAGGGTAGACGGTGTTTATTCTTCTGATCCGGAAAAAAATCCACTAGCTACTAAATACAGCAACCTTACTTTTATTGAAGCATATGAAAAAAAATTAAAGATAATGGATATGACTGCATTTACACTTTGCAGGGATAACAATTTGCCTATCGTAGTTTTTAATATAAATAAAAGGGGGAATTTAGAAAAGGTTGTTGCTGGCGAAAATATTGGAACGCTTGTTTCGAATTAGTAATATTTTACATTAATGTACTATATTTGCCATATATCATAACAAAAAACACCAATTATGACCGACGATTGCCTTTTATGCCTTGAAGAAGCCAGGGAAGAGATGCAAAATGCCCTCTCACACCTTGAGCGTGAACTCCACAAAATCAGGGCAGGTAAATCCAGCCCGGATATGCTCGATTCTATAAAAATAGATTATTATGGAGTAATAACACCCTTAAATCAGGCCGCTAATATCAGCACTCCTGATCCTCGCCAAATTATTGTCCAACCCTGGGATAAAGGTCTGCTCGATACTATTGACAAGGCAATCCAGGCTGCTAACCTGGGGTTTAACCCGGTAAACAACGGAGAAGTGCTGCGTATAGTTGTTCCGGCGCTAACCGAAGAAAGACGGAAGGATTTGGTTAAGCAAGCAAAAAGTGAAGCTGAAAATTCAAAAATAAGCATCAGGAATATCAGGAGAACAGCCAACGATCAGGCAAAAAAATTAAAAAACGAAAGCACACCGGAAGATGATGTAAAAAAACTGGAAAATGATATCCAGGAGCTAACCAACGACCATGCAAAAAAAATAGATAATTTGTTGGAAGCCAAAGAGAAAGACATTATGACGGTGTAATACCACCACCCCTGAATACTCATTACTCCTGTTTTATGCGGTAAATTTTCTTTAAATTTTAGTTGTTTGTAAGACTGTTAGTTTTAAAAATAATAACTTAAATTTGGGTGTCCTGATGCTGCAGTACTTTGTAATTTTTTATTGGTTATTTACTATTGATTATTTTTCATTTCTAATTTAAAGTTTTCATTTTTAATTTTTATTCCTCTCAGCAGTTTCTATACTTTTAATAAATATGGCAATAAGCCTAACTTAAACCCTGAAAGGGTGGCAGCCTCATACACATGATGGCATTTATTATTAATGGTCCACCCTTTTGGTAAAAAACACACAGTGTATATATATCTCAGGGCTTCGTTTCACCTCGCCCTGAGCTTTTACCTTGAATCCTTTCAGGATTCTAATTAGTCATAGGTTCCTTACATTTTCTTATCCATTTATAATTAATCCGAAAAATCAGATTTTGTGACCCTTGTTAAAAGATTTAATTTGTTTTTATCAAGTGACAATGATTTATCCGAAATGATAAATCAGGAACTTTAATCAGGAATATTAATGAAAAATAACCAATAACAAATAATAAATCAGGAAGTCTTATTTATAGTTTGGGTGTTTCATTGCGGAAAACAGGAGCTAGAGTTGATACCACCTACGACTGTGCATAAATCTGTGTATAAAAGTAATCCTCAAGTTCTTTTAACGTATTATTACTAGAATGTATGTCCTTAACAATATTTCCTTTATCAAGGATAACAATGCGGTCGCAAACCTCTGAAACATGATTCAGATCATGGCTTGAAATAAGCATCGTAGTGTTTTTATCTTTCCTCCAATCATTTAAAATAATCTTTAACCTTATCTGGGTGGTTGGATCAAGGCTGTTAAAAGGTTCGTCCATAATGATAATTTCCGGATCGGACATTAACGTTGCGGCAATTCCGACTTTTTTCTGATTACCCCTTGAGAGGTCACGGATGAGCTTTCCTTTTTCAAGGATTTCATCATTGAAGAAATCTTTAAATAAAATATAAAACTCACTTAAATCGCCCTCAGTGAGCGATCTGACATTAGCCGTGAATCTAAAAAACTCCTCAGGTGTTAAAAAATCAATTAAAAATCCGTCATCAAGGTAGGAGGCAGTATGGAATTTCCAGTTTTCATCCTTTGAAACATTTTTTCCCTTGGTCATAACTGTTCCGGAATTAGCCCTGATTAAATCCAGCATCAACCTGAAGAATGTAGTTTTACCAGCACCGTTATTCCCAACCAAACCAAAACTTTCACCTTTCGGGATTTTCAATCCGGGAATATTTAAAACAGTTACACCATCATATGCTTTTGACAAATCTTTTACTTCAATCATAATTTCATTGTTTTTTCCCTCCACTTAAGCCCGGGTATTAAGTAGTGGAATAATGTGTTTTAAGGTCATTTGAATTATCTTTCCCGAAACCCTTCTGCCATTATGTATCTTCTTTTCAAAAATTGGTTCTTCACTATTTTTAATAAAGATTTATAAAAAATCAAGCCGATCAATCCCAAAACGCCAATGGCCATTAATCCGGCTATCTTATATCCGGCAAAACTAAAAGGAAGATAAACAATTACAGGTAACAGAAAGGCTGGAATCATTGCTAACCAGTTTGAAGCGCCAATTCCCTGATAATTAAATACTGATCCTTTACTTAAATCCATTCGCTTTTTATTATACGTAGCCATATACAATAAAACAAAAACAAGTAAGCCAATATTATACAAAAAAGTAACTGTATTTATCAACAGGATCTCCCAACCAAAGAAAAGATACGGAATGGTTAATATATAACATATAGCACTAATAATTATTGAATTAAGAAATTTCACTTTTAAATACCGATCAATACTTATGTTATTGGTCAAAATTGTGTCGAAGTAGCTGCTCTCCCAACCAAAAGCATAATTTGCATAATTCAACATCATTCCTCCTGTCATAAAAACACCAACAAATATCAGGAAACCAAAAGTTTCCTGATAGATTTCCTGCGGATAGAAAAAGAAACCATACAGCACAAATAATGGAAGCATGTAAATGATTGTTCTGGGTCTTTTATTTCTCCACATTAATTTCATTTCAAGGGCAATCAACTCTCCTGTTAGGCCAATAGACCTAAGGTATCGAATATTCCCAATAGAATCAATTTTTTTGTGCTTTCTAATATTAATCTCTTCAGAATACAGTCTATTTCGCAGAAAGTTATAATTCAAAATATAAACTCCAATTATTGCAACAACCGGGATGATAACCGTGATTTGGTGCGTGAATATCAGTCCAAACGCAAAAGTGGAGAATGATGACAGAGAAATAACATCGAAATAATCCAAAAAAATAAAAATGGCCAGGAATATTGCAAACAACCCAACAACCTTAGGGTTTGATCCTAATTGTCGTTTAAGATATGATATTATGAAATTATTTGTAAAGACAAGAAAAATCAGTGTCAAAAGCCATAACCAGGCATCCGCTACCGAATAGTCGGGAGCAATTACTTTAACTGCAAACGGAATGAACACAAATAGAGGTAAATAATTAAATATGCTGGTAATAGTGCGCAAAACCACATAATGTGTTATGGTTGATCTTTTTACCGGAAGATGAAGGTAAGATTCAATTGTAAAAGCAGAAACTTGCTGTAAATAAAACCGGGCAATCAGATCGATTAAAAAATAATAGACCAAAAATCCATTCAAAATCCCTACCGGGTCCTGGTCAGGGTAAAGTCCCCTTATTATCACATCAACAAATAATCCCAGGGCCAAGAGATATAACATCATCATGAAAATCAAAAAGCCCATCAGGATATTTGTGGCTACCTTCTTATGCCAGACATTTGACCGGGTAGCTCTTTTCCATTCATGATTAATAAACCATTTAAACATAAAACAAAAGATAAAAGTTTATCCAGAAAGCAAAGATACTAACTACTTTTTTACTTCTAACTTAAAACCTGCTCCATGAACATTAAGTATAGAAATATTTTCATCCTCTTTGAGGTATTTTCTAAGTTTGGTGATAAAAACATCCATACTTCGCCCGATAAAATAATCATCATCTCCCCAAACATTAAGTAATGCATCTTCTCTGGTAAGTAATTTGTTTTTATGGAGGCATAAAAGTCGTAACAATGCTGCTTCTTTTCGAGTGAGGGTTCGGTCTCCTGCGCCCGATTTTAATAACATATTGGCTGTGTCAAATGTATACTTCCCAAGTTCAAATATTTCATCTTTAATTACAGTTGATCCATTCTTATTTATCATGCAACGACGCAGTATGGCATCGATACGCAAACTTAGCTCTTCGCTACTAAAAGGTTTTGTAATGTAATCATCGCACCCGGCCATAAAACCGGCAATACGATCCTCCTTCAATCCTTTAGCCGTTAAAAAAATAATGGGTATGCGTTTATTTACCTCTCTTATTTCATTTGCCAGCGTAAAGCCATCTTTTTTGGGCATCATTATATCCAGGATACATAAATCAAAAACATTTTTGCTAAAGACCCTGAATCCTTCCTCGCCATCTTTGGCGTGGACAGCTTCATACCCCAACATCTCAAGGTAATCTACTAAAACAGCGCTCAAATTGGGATCATCTTCAACCAGCAGAATGCGGGCCTTCACCTTATTCTTTTTCATTTTTGAGAGTTTTACTATCTTTCAAATTTAGAGGAAAATATATTTCAAATCGACTGCCTTTATTTAACTCACTTTTTAAATTAATTGTGCCATCATGGGCCTCAACAACTGTTTTAACATAATACAATCCAAGTCCAAATCCTTTTACATTGTGAATATTACCAGTAGGCACTCGAAAAAGTTTTTTAAAGATATGCTTCTGATTATCAACACTTATTCCTATACCTTCATCTTCAATGGAAATTAATATTCCTCCATTAACATTCTTCGTAGAAACTGTTATCTCAGGAGATCCAGGTGAATATTTATTGGCATTATCGATTAAATTATTGATACTATTTGTCAGATGTAACTTATCGGCAAAAAGTATATACTCGGAAGCATCAAAATGCCTGCTAATCTTACCTGCACGTTCTTTTATGATCAGCTGGAAGCTTTCAAGAGCCTCGGTTAGGATTCGGTGTACATCCAGTTCTTTTCTCTTAAATTTAAAATCTCCCTTATCCAAAACAGCAATATTCAGAACTTGCTCAACCTGATTCTTTAACCTAATGTTCTCATCGAAAATAATATGAGCATAACGTTTAGTCTTTTCTGACGATTCGTTAACAGCGGATTTGAGTAACATTTCACTTGCAAGGGAGATAGTGGAAATAGGAGTCTTAAATTCGTGGGTCATGTTATTAACAAAATCCGACTTCATCTGTGATAATTTTTTCTGCCGGAACAATGACCAGATAGAAAATACAAATGCCGTGATTAAAAAAAGAATGAAAAGAATTGACAAGAACAGCCAAATGATAATCTGATGTATTATCATACTTCTCTGAAAAGGAAAATAAACACCTAAAAGGTAGGGATCTGACTTGCATAAACAGGAAAGCGATACAATAAATGGTGTTTTCTTCAGTTCAGTCTCATACCCTTTAAAAGGGCCCATTACAAATCTCTTATGCTCGCTATGAAAAACACCATATACATAATCTTTATTGATCTTTAAACAACTGAATTCTTTTTGTATCAGGGAGTCGAGAACAGAGCCGTCAACAATATCAAACATAGTCCGGGGCTCATGAAAGCAAATGACCCTATCCTCATTAATATAAGAAAAAGAAGGGTCATTCTTACTGTCCATCAGCTGATTAACTACACTTTTAAGAGCTATTCTTGTGCTGCTGCTAAACTGCTCTTCTTTTAATTTGAATGCATTGTCAACCCAGAAAAGCTGAGTAATAATAACCCCTACTAAAGAAATAGCTGCAACGATGATAATACCGATGATGGTTCTCCTCTTCATGATACAAAAGTAGATGTATTGAAGTTGAATAGTAGATTATTTAACAATTCATTAACAGTTTTTAAGGATTAATTAACATCAACGAAAAGAAACAAGCAGTATTTTTGCTCGTATAAAAACGAAATTAATCTTTAATTTATCTAAAAATAAAAAATTATGAAAAAATTATTTGTTAGCCTTTTTTTAGCGACCTTTATTTTTGCCGGAATAGTATCAATTAATACTGTTAAAGCACAGATATCTTCATCAGATCTGAAAATTGAAAAAATACAAAATGATAATGATCCCGTAAAAGATGGTGATAAGAAAGTCAAAAAAGAGACAAAAAAATCACAATCAACAACTAAAGCCGGCGATTGTAATCACAAGACAAAAGCGGATTGTTCACCAAAAGCTGATTGTTCAAGTAAAACGTATAACAAAAATGCCAAAGCTGCATGTGGCACATCAACAAAGCGTTCTTGTTGCTCGAAATCGAGTCCAAGTAAGAAGTAGATTTCCTTTTTTTTATTTAGCTTTTTAACCCCGGCATTTATGTCGGGGTTTTTTTATTTTGTATTTTTGCATATTAGCTTTTTCCCATCCCTTGTTAATAATGGCCATGGGCAGAGGAAATAACAAATAAAAAATAGCAAAAACCAAATAAATCACCCCGATGCTAATTGAAAACTCTTTTGAAATGATCGCAAAAACATTTGCCGGTCTGGAAAGTGTACTGGCGGATGAGCTAATAGGATTAGGTGCAGACAAAGTTGAGACATTGAAAAGAGGTGTTCGCTTTTATGGCGATAAAAAACTTATGTACCTGGTTAATCTTTCGTGCAGGACAGCCTTATATATTTTGAAGCCAATTTCCCTGTTCACTGTACATGATGAAAATGATCTTTATAAAAAAATCAGCGAAATTCCCTGGTGGAAATTCATGGATGTAAATCAAAAACTGGCTGTCGACGCAGTAGTTTATCATTCCAAATTAACACATTCAAAATACATTGCCCTAAAAACAAAAGATGCGATTGCAGATCAATTTAGAGAAAGAGAAAACAAGAGACCATCCGTTGATATCAAATACCCTGATGTTAAAATACATATCCATATCAGTAATAATAACTGCACCGTATCATTAAACAGTTCCGGAGATCCACTTTATAAAAGAGGCTATCGCGTATCAGGGGGAACTGCACCTTTAAATGAAGTGTTAGCTGCCGGACTGTTGCATCTTAGTGGATGGGATAAAAAAACACCATTGATTGATCCGATGTGTGGATCAGGTACTATTATTATTGAAGCTGCCATGATAGCAAATCATATTCCTCCTGGTATCTTAAGAAAGAGCTTTGGCTTTCATAAATGGAAGGATTTCTCACCCGAACTATGGGATCAGGTAATGAAAGAAACAAAAAAGGCCGGGCAGGATTTATTCTCAGGGATTTATGGTTCAGACATATCGTGGGGAATGGTGAAAATTGCAAGATCTAATGTTTCAAAGGCCAATCTTACTAATTCTATTTCGGTGGAGGTGAAAAATATCTCTGACTATATTCCTGATACGCCAAAAGGCATACTTGTTACAAACCCGCCTTATGGGGTCAGAATAACGCCTGCAAACACTCAATTTTTTTATAAAGAATTGGGGGACTCCTTCAAACGAAACTTTACTGGGTTCGAAGCATGGGTGCTGGCTGCTGATAACGAATTAATAAAACATATTGGGTTAAGGCCTTCAAAAAAAATTATCGTTTTTAATGGGCCAATAGAATGTAGATTTGTTAAATTTGAATTGTATCAGGGTAGTAAAAAAACAAAACATGGCAAAAATTAAAAAAATTGGCCTTCTTACCTCAGGTGGTGATTCACCAGGAATGAATGCAGCCATCAGGGCAGTCGTTCGGCATGGGCTATATCAAAATCTTGAGGTTGTAGGTATCCTTTACGGTTATAACGGCTTGATCAATAAATATTTTGAAAAACTTGATCGTAACTCGGTTTCCAATATCATCCAAAGGGGCGGCACAATCTTAAAAACAGCACGTTGTAAACAGTTTAAAACTGAGGAGGGTATGCAAACAGCCTGGCAAAACCTGAAAGATGAAAATATTGATGCCCTTATTGTTATAGGGGGCGACGGTACATTTAAAGGTGCTAACGTTTTTGGGACTAATTATCAATATCCAATTATAGGGTTGCCTGGTACAATCGATAATGACTTATATGGAACTGACCTGACTATTGGATACGATTCAGCAATCAATACTGTGGTCCAGGCTGTTGATAAAATAAGAGATACGGCATACTCGCATAATAGGCTCTTTTTTATTGAAGTAATGGGCAGAGATGCCGGGTTTATTGCGCTCAGAAGTGGAATTGCATCAGGTGCTCATAATATTCTGGT
>JAGLWB010000292.1 GCA_023133655.1 Bacteroidales bacterium | reverse complement strand
ACCAAACGTTAAACCAGTTAAAACCAGGAACCGGAGCTTTAGGGATAGTTTGTATTTTTCCTCCATAAAATTGATGAGCTTTCTCAGCTAATCTTTTTAAAAATAATGTTTTCGCTTTTGCAATTTGCTCTTGTGAAAATTTTTCCGGAAAGGCTTCATCAAGATTGTCGAGATTTAGGTTGATTTTTTTCATTTTGTAGAAATTATTAATTTTTTTGATTTTAGTTATTTATTTATTCATTGTCAATATGCTGAGGAATAAGTATTCTTTCAATAATAAATATCTCGTAATATTTAAAAGTGCAAATCTATAATTAAATACTACAAAGAATTAATTATTTAGCAAATTTTAAAAAAAATCAAACTGATATCCGATTGCTGATTCCCAATATTGATAATCATGACTTCCGGGACTGGTGATATAAGTTGCCTTGATATTTAATTCATCGCATTTTTTCTGAAAATTATTGTTTATTTTGTAAAATGGGTCGTAGGTTCCGCAACGGAGAAGGGGCTTTTGAGTGATAAATCAGTGACACCTGATAAAAATTGCACGATTGCGCGATGTAACGAATTAACGATTTAATACTTCGAAAATCGTTCAATCGCTATATCGTTCAATAAAAAATTAAAAAGTACTGCCAACTTCCTCAGCTGCTTTCCGCACAAAACAGGAAACAAACAATATCCACAAATACCTAATGAACATCCTTTCCAATTGAGAATTTATAAATGGTAGTCTGCTCGTATTTTTCTCCCGGCTGCAATATGACAGATGGGAAACCCGGTTGGTTTGGTGAATCAGGAAAATGCTGTGTCTCCAAACAGAATCCGTGGTGTATTTCGTAAGGTAAGTTCCCCTTTCCAATATTACTTCCATCAAGGAAATTACCTGAATAAAACTGTATCCCCGGTTCAGTAGTATAGACCTCCATAACCCGGTCAGTTGTGGGTTCAAATACACTCGCTACCAGTTCCAATGAATTCATTTTTTTATTTAGTACATAATTATGATCATACCCTCCCGGAACCTCATTTATCCGGTTACCGATATTTTGAGGCGATCTGAAATCCATTGGTGTTCCCTTTACGGCCCTCAATTCGCCTGTTGGTATTAACGATTCATCTACTACCGTGTATCGATCTGCATTAATCATTAACTCATGACCCAGGATGTCGCATTGCCCGGCACCTGCAAGATTAAAATAGCTGTGATGCGTTAAATTTATCGGGGTTGGCTTGTCGGATGTTGCTATATAGTGAATCTTGAGTTCATTATCATTAGTTAAGGAATAAATTACTTCTACATGGAGATTCCCGGGGTAACCTTCCTCTTTGTCAGCACTCAAATATTTCAACGACAGGCGGATTTCATTTTCAAGGAGTTCTGTAGATCCTTCCCACAATACTTTATCAAAACCCTTAACACCTCCATGAAGGTGATTCTCTCCATTATTTGTAGCCAGCTGATATACTTTGCCATCAAGTTCAAACTCTCCCTTTGCAATCCTGTTACCAAACCGGCCAATAATAGCGCCAAAATACGGATTGTTGAATTTTATGTAATCATTTAATTGATCATACCCCAGCACTACGTCATCAAAGGCCCCATTTTTATCCTGAACCATTAATGAAGTTACAATCCCGCCATAGCTGGTTATCTGTACCCTCATCCCATTGGTATTGCTTAGCGTGTATAAAAACACCTCTCTGCCATCTTCTATTTTGCCCAAAAGTTCTTTTTTTATATTCATTGTTTTCCCCTCTTTTCTTGTTGTGTCTTGCTGTTTGTTTTTCTGCATGCAGCTACTCAAAAGCAACATGTTACAAGCTAAAATAATAGTCAGAAAAACGATTGCGTTAATGTATTGTTTTTTCATGGTAAAATGATATTTAGCTATTTGCCTTCTGGTTTTCGTTCCAAGTAATCCGTAATTATCTATTATAAAATATTAGCTAAAATAATGCAAAGTTACCAGAATAATAAAAAATTAATAAATTTGGAATCTTTTTTTCACCAATATGTAAAAGCAACTAAATATGGATGGCATGCATTTTTCTGCGTTGGATTATATTGTTTTTATTTCTTATGGAGTGATCATTGTTACTCTTGGATTGTGGGTTTCACGTACAAAGAAAGGAACACAAAAGACTGCCAAGGATTATTTTCTTGCCAGTAAATCTTTACCCTGGTGGGCTATTGGGGCATCGTTGATTGCTGCAAATATATCGGCTGAGCAGATGATCGGCATGTCTGGCTCTGGTTTTGCCATAGGCCTGGCCATTGCTTCATATGAATGGATGGCCGCCATTACGTTGATTATTGTGGGTAAATTTTTTCTACCAATCTTCCTTGAGAAGAAAATATACACAATGCCGCAATTTTTAGCGGTAAGGTTTGATAACAGGGTACGGACCAGCATGGCTGTATTCTGGCTAATGGTTTATATTTTTATTAACCTGGCCTCTATTTTATACCTTGGAGCATTAAGCCTTGAAACGATCATGGGCATCCCATTGATTTATGGAATAATAGGCCTGGCACTATTTGCAGCTATCTATTCTATTTATGGAGGGTTAACGGCCGTTGCATGGACAGATGTTGTTCAGGTGATCTTCCTTATTGGAGGTGGTTTATTAACTACTTTTTTGGCATTGGATGCTGTTTCGGGCGGAGAAGGTGTTTTTGAAGGAATGAACCTGTTAATTGAACGTGCACCGGAGAAATTTGATATGATCTTATCCAAAGATAATCAATATTATAAGGATTTGCCGGGGATTGGTGTATTGGTAGGAGGGATGTGGATTGCAAATATTTCTTACTGGGGATTTAACCAATATATAATCCAGAAAGGTTTGGCTGCAAAGAATATCAGGGAGGCTCAACGCGGGGTGATATTTGCAGGTTATTTAAAAATATTGATCCCTTTGATTGTTGTCGTACCCGGAATTGTAGCGTTTGTGTTAAAAGCCGATCTGGTTGATCCGCAAACGGGAAATGTTGTCAATGATAATGCTTATCCCTGGTTATTGCATTCATTTGTACCGGCAGGGATTAAGGGTCTGGCTTTTGCTGCGCTGGCTGCAGCAATAGTCTCTTCACTGAGTTCAATGATCAACAGCATATCTACTATTTTTACCATGGATATTTACAAACAATTTATCAGAAAAAAGGCACAGGACAAGCAATTGGTGACAATGGGGCGTGTGGTTAGTTTTGCAGCTTTGCTGATAGCATGTTTTGTTGCTCCTCAGTTGCAGACACTTGACCAGGCATTTCAGTACATTCAGGAATACACGGGTTTTGTAACACCGGGAGTAGTAACTATTTTTTGTTTAGGCCTTTTCTGGAAACGAGGCACTGCCAATGCAGCTTTGTGGGTGGCTATACTTACCATTCCTTTGTCAGCAGCCTTCAAGTTTTTTCTTCCCGGACTTGCTTTTATAGACCGGATGGGCCTTGTTTTTATAATTCTCACCTTAATTGCCATTATGATAAGTCTTCTTGAATCGAAGACAGGTGATTCCAGAGGCATTCAACTAAACAAAAGTATGTTTCATACCGGTCCCTATTTTAACGTTGGAGCTATTGGTATATTTACTATTGTAATGGTTCTTTATATTTTATTTTGGTAAAATAAACATCTTATTATTTTCATAAAAAATTTATGTACGTTTGTATCGAACTTAAAATAGTTGAAAATGAAAAAATATAGCATTATTTTTATTACTGCCTTAATGGCGATGTATGGTTTTTCACAAAACCCACCTTCTACCTTTGATCTGCGTGATTACAATGGTGAAAATTATGTAACATCCGTAAAAAACCAGCAAGGAGGTACCTGCTGGACGTTCGGGGCAATGTCAGCTATGGAGGGTAACTTGTTGATGACAGGTGAGTGGACAGCAGCCGGTGAGGTTGGCGAGCCAAACCTGGCCGAGTATCACCTTGACTGGTGGAATGGTTTCAACCAACATAACAACGACGATATTGACCCCCCAACAGGAAATGGCCTGGAAGTCCATATGGGAGGCGATTACCTTGTTACTTCTGCATACCTTGCACGAGGAGAAGGAGCTGTTAGAGATATTGATGGACAATCGTTTAATTCACCCCCACTCAGGTTTGATACCAGTTATCATTATTTTTTCCCCAGAGACGTGGAATGGTATACAGTTGGAGGAGATCTTGAACGAATTGATCTTTTAAAAAACAAGATCATGGCGGAAGGTGTTATGGGTACCTGCATGTGTTATTCCTATGCCTTTATCAACGCTGAATATGAGCATTATCAACCCCCAACAAGCTCTGAGGATCCTAATCATGCCATTTCTATTATTGGTTGGGATGACGACCGGGTAACCCAGGCCCCTTTACCCGGTGCATGGCTTTGTAAGAATAGCTGGGGAAGTGGATGGGGGTATGATGGCTATTTTTGGATCTCTTATTATGATAAACATTGCGGACAGAATTATGAAATGGGTGCCATTTCTTTCCAACATGTTGAGCCCATGCAATACGATAAGGTTTATTACCATGATTACCATGGCTGGCGTGATACGAAAACTGATTGTTTCATTGCATTTAATGCTTTTGTTGCTGAAGAAAATGAACGTTTAAGAGCTGTTAGTTTTTATACCGCAACTGACAATGTCCTTTACATAATCCATATCTATAATACATTTGAAGATGGTGAATTGAGTAATTTGTTATCTACTGTAAATGGCACTATTGCTTACAGAGGATTTCACACCATTGATCTTGATGTGCCGGTTGTTTTAGGAGAAGGTCAGGACTTTTATGTTAAGGTTTTCTTAAACAATGGTGGCCATGCATATGACAGAACCTCAGATATCCCTGTTCTTCTTGGTGCAAATTACCGGACCATCGTTGAATCATCGGCTAATCCTGGTGAAAGCTACTACCAGGAAGATGACGAATGGAAAGATCTGATTGAGTATGAGGATCCACCATGGTCAGGAACAGCTAATTTTTGCATTAAAGCCTATACAACCCTTGAAGATGAGATGAGCTACTTCGACCTGAGAGATGTTGAAGGAGTTAATTATGTAACATCTGTTAAATCTCAACAGGGTGGTACTTGCTGGACACATGGTGCCATGGCTGCCATGGAAGGGAATATGATGATGACTGGTATATGGACCGCCTCTGGCGAAACAGGAGAACCCAACCTGGCAGAATATCATTTGGATTGGTGGAATGGTTTCAACCAGCACAACAACGACGATATTGATCCACCCTCAGGAAGTGGACTGGAAGTTCATATGGGAGGAGATTATCTGGTAACAGCAGCCTATCTCTCAAGAGGAGAGGGAGCTGTTAGAGACATTGATGGCCAGTCGTATAATACACCACCTTTACGGTACGATACCAGCTATCATTATTTCTATACCCGTGATATTGAATGGTTTACAGTAGGTGAAAATTTGGAGAATATCAATACAATTAAGCAAAAGATTATGGATGAAGGAGTTATGGGAACTTGTTTATGTTCAAATGGGGCATTTATTACTAATTATATTCATTATCAGCCACCTGATAATTCAATGGACCCAAATCATGCGGTTGCTATTGTCGGCTGGGATGACTTGAAAGAGACACAGGCTCCCGAACCCGGAGCATGGATCGTTAAAAATAGCTGGGGATCAGGCTGGGGGTTTGGTGGCTATTTCTATATATCCTATTATGACAAACACTGTGCACATAACCCGGAAATGGGAGCAATCACATTTCGTAACGTAGAGCCAATGGCATATGATAAGGTTTATTACCATGACTATCATGGTTGGCGCGACACAAAAGAGGATTGCCAGGAAGCCTTTAATGCTTTTGTATCAGAGGAAGATGAAAAACTTCATGCCGTAAGCTTTTTTACTGCTACTGATAATGAAGACTATACTGTAATAATTTATGATGATTTGATTGATGGCGAATTGCTCAATGAGCTTTCTTCAATATCAGGAACCATCGAATATACCGGCTTCCATACCATAAATCTGGAGTCAGAAATTGAATTGTATCAAGGTGATGATTTTTATATCTACCTTAGCTTAGCCGAAGGCGGACAGCCTTACGACAGGACATCAGATATTCCAGTCCTGTTGGGAGCTGACTATCGCACCATTGTGGAGTCATCAGCCAGTATTGGTGAAAGCTTTTACCGTGAAAGTGGTGTTTGGAACGACCTCTATTATTATGATGATCCTCCATGGACCGGAACTTCAAATTTCTGTATTAAAGGGCTTACCATCCTTGATTCAAATGTTGGAATAATTGATGATAAGTCATTCAATGGCTCTTCATTGCAGTTAATGAATTACCCAAACCCATTTATAAACACCACCGAAATTCATTATAGTATTGAAAATGCCGGGAAAGTTGAACTAAACCTGTTTGATCTCAGTGGAAAGCTAATGACCGTACTTGTTAATGAAAAGAAACAGGCTGGTGATTATCAAATCCGGTTTAATAAAAAGTTGCCTGCTGGTGTTTATTTGCTTCAATTAATGACGGAAGGAGAAGTTCAGACCAGACGTATGGTTATTTTGGAATAATGCTGACTTTTTCTTTAACACAGAGACTCAGAGATATTGAGATCATTTCAGAACCATCATTTCTCTGTGTGTCTGTGTTTATTTATTTTCTGTTTTTTAATAATTCGACATCAACCATTAATTTTGCTATGATAGCATCCCAGATATAATTTGGAGGGCAATTTAAAACCTCGTTGTCAGGGCTGTAAGACTCCCAGAAGTTATGATTTTTCGATAATTGTGTCGAAACCGCCAGCATCATTTTATCTGCCAGTTCAATAGCCAGTTCATTATAACCATAGTTAACCAGCCCTTCAAAAACCATATAATCCCACAGCAACCACACCGGTCCGTTCCATTTGCAGCAATAATCTACATTAGGGCTGTACCAGGGATCATCAGCTGCGAGAGTTGGGACACCGTATTTCCTCCAGAACTTAGTCGTGTCAGTCAGGGTTTGAATGAGAAGATCAGCACGCTCAGGTGTGATTGCATTAGCCCATAATGGAAGGAATCCGATGATTTCCTGCCTTCTCAGGTCCCTATCCAAAAAAAAGAATGAGTGATCCACCCTGTTTACGTGGTAAAAGAATTTAGAGCTATCATCCCACATAACTTCATTGATTAAAGCTGAAATGTGATCAGCCTCCTGTTTCCAGACTCCCGACTCCTGACTCCTTCCTAACTCCTCCGCCATTTTCGCCAGATGCCTCATCTCATTCACTACCATTAGGCTGAGGTCGAGGCATTCCAACTCATCTGAGATATCTTCTTTGTCAATATCAAGGAAACGTTCTGCGGAAACCTGAAACACAGCATTGTACCAGTCCCTGACATTTTCGATAATTCCATATGCCCCCCATTCAAAAAGGCCATCTTTATCAGCGTCACGGTTTTTTTTCAGCCATTGCACATATTTCACGCCGGATGAATATGAATCTTTTAAAAAATTTGTATCCTTGCTTACTTCGTAAACTTCCCAATTGATCCAGCTAAAGAAGGGAGCGGATGTTGTAGACATTGTATCTTCATAGATTTTGCTGTAGTGAGGGTAATCCTGCATGCCTCTCGGCCCGTGGCGATATGCAATCAGCCCGTCGTCTCCCTGCTGTTCCATATAAACCCGTTGTGATTCCTGAGCAGATTCAGGGTCGAGATAAACATAGGCCATCATGCTCAATGATTCATGCAGCACCTGGTGACCATGACCCCAACCCCAAAGGGGTTCCCTGGAGAAAACATAGAAGTTATAGTTGGTCTTTCCTGTTGGAGGGAGCATACAGCCCCTTGCCAGGTTAAGTGCAGAGAGGTAGAGAATTTTTTTTTCTCTTTCTATGAAATCGATTTTTGGTACAGAAGAAAAAAGATCCACATTATGATCAATATATTTTTGCAAAGAGGTGTGCCTAAGTGCCCCAATGCTTGTGATCAGTTCATTGATATCCTCACTGGTATCCTGAATTCCCCTGTAGTACCTGATTTGTTTTGATTCGCCCGGAAAAAGCTCAAATTGTGTATGAAGAGATACGAAATCAACATATCCCTTCTGTAGCAGGTTTAAAGAGTCGCTTCGATCATCAGCATAAAAATCTGTTTTAATGACATTGTAAAATGATGTCAGGTTTCCTGTGTAGCCGCCGAATGAAAACAGGTCCATATCCGCGGAAAAAAAGTCTCTCAGATGTGTAGGGTAGGGAGCCCCGGAATAGAGGTTGCTGATCAATCTTTTTTTTGTTTCATAATGGGTTAGCATATATCCTTGATGATCATCATTGAAATTGTTAATAAACAACGAGTCGTTGAGTATTTCAAGCATAGGATAAAGATCTATTTTATGTTTTTCTGTCGATCTGTTTTTTATCAGTATATCCACTAAGGCAATACCGGAGCTATAAACAAAAAATGTTTCAAAGACTTCAATGCCGGGCCAGGGCTTATATTTGAGAATGGCCATATCGGAAAAAGAGGCGATGATTGTAGGTTTTTCATGGTAGTCGGCTATTTTATCGACAACAACAGCATCAACCTCCCAGATTGTAAAAAACCGACCGCCTTTTTCGCTTCCATAATGCAACGGTTGGCTGTTGGAATAATAGTCCATTTTATAGCCTTTATCGCCATATAGCCTTGACCGCTCAGGAGAGGCTGTATAGGTAGTATAAAGTGGATCATGAGCGCAAGCATTGATTAAAAGGTAATCATCATTGATTGAATATTCCTGTGCATAGGACGTTAAAAAGGAGGTGGATACAAAAGCTGAAAAAAGGATGCAGAGAACTGTTGTTTTCATTGATGGTTTTTTTTGTTTACTGAATTATGTTTTGGCTAATATAATAATAAATTGTATCTTTGAGCTGTTATTCATCTTATGAAAGGAGGTTTGGATGCACAGGAAATTGATAAAGGTCATATTCATTCTTTTCTTTTCGTTTACCATGTATGGTTTTTCGAGGCCGGCAACAGAAGAAGATGAACTTTCAAGGTTACGATTTGCGGCAGGGGAGAAGGAGCTGGTATATGACTTTTTGCCGGTTAGTGCTTACATCCTTAATTTCGTAAAAACCGATAGTAATATTATCAGGCAATATGGCCTTCCGGATATTGATCCTTATGTTGATTCCAATGGAGAGGGATTCATGTTTCATTTTCAATTCAGGACCAGGGGAGGTGGCCGGACCTGCCTTAATTTTATCTGGATTGAGCCGTATGATTTTTTTAGGGTGCCGGAGAAAACGTTTTTCTATGGTATTCTTGAATGAAGGAGGACGGGAGACAGGTGGATAGGAGTCAGGAGACGGGTCGAAGCAAAGTGGAATGTGATCGTTATTTTCTCATAGCAGCGATTAAAGTAAAAACCATTATTACAGATCCAAGAATTCCGATAAAAAAGCACGTAAGTATACTGCCAATTAATCCCGCTATAAATATAAGTATAAGGAAAAAAATAAAAATATGCCGAAACCTCTTCATAATGTAGGCGAAGTTTTTATTTGAAGAAAAATCACCATGTATCAACTAAAGTGAATACCTTGATTTTCTGTTGAAAGTCCTGAATTACGTTATCAGATAGGTAGTAAATGGTTTTAATATCCCCGGGCAACAGATCAAAATAATTATCAGAAAAAAAACCGTCATCTTCGTCTGTTGACAGATATAGGTTTTTCGCAAGTTTATCAGTTGATAGTTTTAGTTCATATCCTCTATCTATTCTTGCAATATCAATGCTGATGGAAGGCTTTTCTAATTTAAGCTCTTTGGGAGTGGTGAAATAATAGAAGTTTTCTGATAAAAGAATCTCTTTTTCAAAAATCATCATCCTTAACAATGCACTTTCTTTATCTGTTCCCTTAAGCAGATCTTTAATATCGAATTTCGCAAATACTTCACTTCTGTTTCCTTGAATATAAATATCTGTACTGGTTTCCCAATGAGTCTCTCCATTGAAATCCATCCCCTGCAGTATAAGTTTTCCTTTAACCAAATCCTGTTTATCTGAAATGATGTAGACCGATACCTGGCCATCATCAACTTTTGCCGAAACCAGTATCTCCTGAAATGCTTTTTTTGAAAAGTAATGTAATGCTTTCCAGCGTAGAAAATAATCCAGGCTTGACCATGAGACAACCGGCCAGCAGTCGTTCAATTGCCAGTAAAGCGTTCCCATGCAATAGGGCATGGCTCTCCGGTGAGCTTCTAATGCTTTTTTGATACCATAAGCCTGGACAAGCTGACTCACATAAATAAAAGCCTCGAAATTTTTCGGGTCGTTGTAATCCCGTTTCAGGTAAGTTTCAATAAGCTCATTCCCAATAGAATGCTTTTGATGCGATAGCATAACTTTAGAATACAGACCTCTGTCATCAGGCATCGAAAATGAGTTAATAGTTTTTAAGTCAGGGAAGGCCTGAAATCCATATTCGCTCATAAACCGCCCAACTTTTTCTTCATAAATTTCGAATGGTTCTTTGCCCCACCATACACCCCAATAATGTGAATCACCCTTCCGGAGACTTTCGGGGTGCCCCCAGCCAATAGCGGGAGAAGAAGGAATATAGTGTGAAGATGGTGAATAGGACCGGACGATATCCGGCAAAAGGTTCTCAAAGATTTTTTGATAATTCTTCCAAATTTCTACTGAGTCTTTTTTTGAGTAGCCAATTGATTTTTGCCATCCCCAGTTATGCCACCCTTCATTAACTTCATTATTTCCGCACCATAATGCTATGCAGGGATGGTTTCTGAGTCTTTTTATATTGTCAATGGCTTCCTGCCTGACATTATCAATAAAATCCGGATCGCCGGGATACATAGTGCAGGCAAACATGAAATCCTGCCATACAAGGATCCCGTTTTCATCGCACTGGTCGTAAAAAATATCATCCTCATAAATACCACCTCCCCATACACGTATCATATTCATGTTGGCATCAACAACATTTTTTAATAAAAGGCAATACCTTTCTTTAGTGACCTCCGGGAGAAAGTTGTCCTGCGGGATGTAATTTGCCCCTTTCATGAACACCGGTTTCCCATTAAGCTTAAAATAAAAGCTGGTGCCAATTGACTCTTTCTCTTGCACGAGCTCGATGGTTCTCAAGCCTATTCGGGTGGTGTGCTTATCAACAAGGTTGTTATCAATAGTTAAATCACAAGTGACATCGTATAAAAAGGGTTCTCCCAAACCACTCGTCCACCAAAGCCGGGGATTTATTATATCAAAATCCACACGAATAGTATTCAGGCCAATTGAAAAACTAGCTTTTTCTTTCCGGAATGTTTTGTCATAATCACTTATATGTAAATCAATTGTACCTTCAAAAGCAGTGTTTGATTCTATTTCTATGATAGCCGTTATTTTTGCAAGATTGCCAGTTATCGCCCCTTGCTGCAAATGAATATTTGTTATTCGTGCTTTATCCCAACCTATTAGGTGAACTGATCGCCAGATGCCTGAAGTGACAAATCTCGGGCCCCAATCCCACCCGTACTGGTATGGTGCCTTTCTTGAAAATGCACGCTCATCGGGTAACTGATAGGGCAGGGTGGAGGCTTGTTTTTTATCATATTTAACTGGTGATTTGAATCTTAATACAAGGATATTACCTTCTTTTTTAAGGAGGTTTTTGCAGGCAATCTCCCATTCCCTGAACATGTTATTTGCCTTAAGAATTAATGTGTCATTCAGAAATATTGTAGCATATGTGTCCAGTCCTTGAAATTTTAAGGAAATGTTGTCTTTTTTTAGGAGGTTAGTGTCCACATTAAAACTGGTTCGGTACTCCCACTCTTCCTTTTCGATCCATTGCAGTTTTTTCTCATTATCTCCGTAAAATGGATCGTCAATTATGTTGTTCTTTAAAAGATCTGTATGAACAGTTCCAGGAACCACAGCAGGTAACCATGACGTATCACCTGACTTTTTAAATTTCCAGTTGCTATTTATCTCCTTTATTATAGGTTGTTGTGAAAAGCCTGAATTTATCATGAAGAAAAAAATTAAGATGGGAAAAAGAAACCGTGTTGTCATATAAATTAATTCATTTCTTAATGCTTTATTTGTTTATACCCTTTCCATCCATAAAAAGCGATATACAGGTAGCTTGCATGTGTTTTTTCAATTGTCAATTCTAACACCCATCTGTGGATCCAGCTTCATCCGTTCGCGCATTCGCATAGTAATTATTTCAATATAAAATTTTGTAGCCTTATGGGGCCTTAGTGTGTTAGATTTTTCCAGCCAGTAAGAAGCCATGGGAAGGTTGTCCTGAATTTCACTGGCAAGAGCCATATTATAACAAGCTTTTGCCGCGATCTTTTTGTTTTTGTTTTCGGTTTCGATATTCCAGATCGATGCAGCCGATTGCCAACTGCCATAGGATGCCAGAATTGTGGCTTTTTTTGATGCTTCACCAGCCCATGAATAGAATTTTCGAGTTTCACTATACCATACCGGTGTAATACGAAATCCATATGTTTGCCCCGCATAGAAAGAAGCTTCCGGAACATATTTCTGGCGATCGGGTTGGTTATTTGAAAAAATCATACCAAACAGATCTCCTTCACTATCTTGATAAATGGTATCAACATATTGATAATCGTCAATAATTTGTTGTTTATAAGGATCATACAACTTCCAGGCATTTAGGGTCATAATAACATAATTATAGATAATCTCCCCACCAATATTCACGTTGACATAAAGAGGGTCGTAAACATCGACCATTGTCAATGCAACCAGTGCATCAACAAGGCTATCCTCACAAATATGTAACATCTGGTCCCATTCATATGGGCTGAAATTATCGGCCATATCATCAACATCAAGGTTAAGGGAGTCCATGACCTTTATGGAAAATCGAGGGGAATTGTAAAGCACATCCAGCAAACCGTTTATGCTTTCTTTTGCTAGGATATTGGTTTCCTGGAATCTGTCCTGATCTGGTTCGTCGTCAATAATATCGGCAAGTAACGTATCAGGCTCATATAAATGGCTTCGATCAATTATTCCAAGTGTTTGAACATCTTCCGGGAGAGTGATTTCGGCAGGCCTCAAAACATCAATCTCAAGATAAGAAGTAGATGAACAACTAACCAGTAGTATTAAGGTAAGTAAGCTTAATATGTGAAACAAGTTATGTGATGAAGATCTTTCTTTCATAAAGGCACGAATTTTTTATAGGATAAACTTCATTTCACATAGAATGATAAATTAATTGAGTCATTTCATTTATGAATTTCCAAAGTTAATCTTTATTGTAAAAAAGTAACTTTTTCTTCAAAAAGAAAAAGATGTTATGGCAAATTATCACATTTTGTATTTTAAAAAGATTTGTTTTTCTCAATAAAATGTTGTATCTTTATAAGGTGGAAATAAAAAACTGTTTAGTCATGAAAACGCACGATATCTTTTGCAAGTCAGTATTATTATTCCTTTTTTTGCCTGCAACAATAGGTTTTGGTCAGGTAGAAGGGAAAAGGGGAATAGTTGATCAATCTAGACAAGTTCCTGATGCTCAAGCGCAGACTGTCAATGCCGATTTGGGAGGAGGAGCTGTTTTTGTCACCTACAAAACGGGAAAATTTATAGATAATATTTTTCTGGAGGAAGAATTGAAGGAAGGGAAAATGTTACTGGCCAATAATGCCGGGGAAGTAGAAGGAAAATTCAGGTATAATATTTTTGCCCAGCAAATGCAGTATACAAGTAATGATGATACCTTGGCTGTTGCTATACCGGAAGAAATTTCATCACTACTCTTTGATGATAAACAGTTTATCTTTTCAGAATATGTTAGCCATGACAAAGTAAATAAAGGCTATTTCGAGGTTCTTAATACTGGAGATTGCCAATTACTCTTAAGACGGGAGATCACACATCAATTGATCAGCTTAAAACCTACAAACACTGCCGAAGATACTGATAAATATATTTTGAAGGAAACATATTATATAAGAAAAGGTACTGCTGCTGCTTTTCAGGTGTTGTGTAACAAAAAGTGTATTGTCCAGGCATTGGGAGAGAAATCCGATGCAATTAGCAAGTTTATTAAAGAAAAACACCTGAAGATGAAAAAACAGGGGGACGTTATTCAGGTTATTTCCTACTTCAATTCCCTGGAGTAGAATAAATTTGATAATCCGCACTAATATTTCACTTTCTTATCGTCATCATTCCATTCTTCAAAAATTTTTTTTGCTTCTTCAGCCATGATTTGTTTGGTGGGGATTTTACGACTACCTAACGGTAGGGAAAGTTCATTATAGATATGGGAGTCGTCGAAGCCTGCTTCTTCGGCATCTTTCCGGTTTCCAGCAAAGAAAACCCTTTTCGGGCGGGCCCAATAAATGGCCCCCATGCACATAGGGCACGGTTCGCAGCTTGTGTATATCTCACACCCATCCAGCTGAAATGTCCCTAAAATTTTACAAGCCTTTCTTATCGCAACAATCTCGGCATGAGCAGTCGGGTCGTTTGTTGATGTGACTTCATTGGCCCCTTGTGCGATGATCTTGCCATCTTTAACAATAATAGCGCCAAAAGGGCCCCCGTTACTATTTCCAATGTTGCTTTTGGCAAGTTTCAGGGCTTCTTTCATATAGTTTTCAGCTTTTGCTTTCATAATAAATTCTATTTTTTTTTTACTTACTCCATTTCCCGTTCATTGTTTCACCCATCATGGCATTGTGCAAAAGTACAAGAAAATCTGATCGGGGCACGAGTTCAGCTCCCAGGCTAACCAGATGATCCGTTTCGATCTGTGCATCAATAAAATGGAAATCCCATGTTTTCAACTTGTTCACCAAATAATAGAGTGCTACTTTGGAAGCATCTTTCATCAGGTGAAACATTGATTCGCCAAAAAATGCTTTTCCCAGCGAAATGCCATATAACCCACCCACTAGCTTGCCATCCAGATATGTTTCAACAGAATGTGCAACCCCATTTTCATAGAGAGCACAGTAAGCCTGTATCATTTCTTCGGTGATCCATGTTCCATCTTCGTGCTTACGTGTTACTTTTGCGCAATACTGCATTACCCGATGGAAATCCCGATCAAATTTAACAACAAATTTTTTTTTATTGATTAATCGCCGCAGGCTGTCCGACACAATGAAATTTTCGGGGAACAGGATCATCCTTGGGTCAGGTGACCACCAGAGAATTGGCGAATCTTCTGCATACCAGGGGAATATTCCATTCTTATAAGCTTCTAACAGCCTGCCTGTGCTCAGGTCGCCACCAACAGCCAGGAGGCCGGTGGAGTCGGCTGTTTCAGGTGATGGAAAGGAATTATCCTTCGATAAAATAAAGGTTGACATGTGTTAGAAATAAAAGACTACTAAAATATCATTTTTTGTTTATCGTTAACCCACTAAGTTTCAGCCAATAACAGTTCATTAAAGCATTTCAATATCAAATCACATGTTTCCGCAATTTCCTCTTCTGTAATAACCAATGGTGGCGCTATCCGAAAAGCCTGGGGCCTGAACAGAAATTGGTCAACAACAATTCCATTTTTAACAAAAAGTTGAACGAGTTTGTTAGCAACATCTTCATTTTCTAATTCTACAGCTATCATCATTCCTTTGAACCGAATTTCCTTTATTAATGAATGATTACTCAGGGCTTTGTGAAATATTTCTCCCTTGGTGTGAACTTGTTCAATCAATGAACCCTCAGTTAATACATTCAGGTTTGCGAGTCCTGCAGCGCAGCACACAGGGTGCCCGCCAAAAGTAGTGATATGCCCCAGCTCAGGGTTTTTGGAAATTGAGTGCATAATTTCACGGGAAGAGATAAATGCACCCACAGGCATGCCACCACCCATTCCTTTGGCCAATGCAAGAATATCCGGAACAACGTCATAATGCTCAAAACAAAAGAGTTTTCCTGTGCGCCCAAAAGCCATTTGAATCTCATCAAAAATAAGTAGAGTTCCTGTTAGATTACATTTTTTTCGGAGCTCTTTTAAGAAGTCATCTTGTGGCAGAATAATACCGGCCTCAGCCTGAATTGGTTCCACGATAACACAAGCAGTTTTGGATGTAATGGCATCAAGGTCTTTTTTATTATTAAATTCGAGAAAGCGGATATTGGGTAACAGCGGGCGGAATGCCTGTTTAAGCCTTTCCTCTCCCATTACACTTAATGCCCCATGCGTTGCACCGTGATAAGCATCTTTAAATGCAATGATCTCTGAGCGGCCCGTAAAGCGTTTTGCCAGTTTTAACGATCCTTCAACTGCTTCACTTCCTGAGTTAACGAAGTAAGTACTGTTAAGGGATTCCGGCAGATGATCAGCTAGTTTTTTTGCAAATTGTACCTGAGGTGTTTGTATGAATTTCCCGTACACCATCAAGTGCATGTATTTATCCAACTGGTCGTTTATTGCTTTGAGAACTAATGGATGGCGATGTCCAATATTACTAACAGACACCCCTGAAACCAGGTCGGTATACCGTTTCCCATCAGCATCATACATGTAGATTCCTTCTGCACTTACGATTTCCAGGGCCAGCGGTTTCCGGGAGGGCAAGGCCAGGTGTTGAAAGAAAAGTTCTCTTTGGGATATCATAATGAAAGGTTAATTAATCACAAGTCGAAGTTAAAAAGAATTTGATTAGGACGTATAAAAAAAATAAAAAAAGTACAATGATACTTGTTAAACGATCAGCGAATACCCTAACTTTGCCATAAATACCAGATGCATGGTACAGCAAAAAGTGATAATAATTACAGGCGCATCTTCAGGCATAGGCAAAGCACTGGCAGAGGCGTATGCTGCAAAGGGGGCAAGTGTTGTTCTTGCTGCGAGAAGCCATAAGGAAATTAACAATCTGGCTGATAAGCTAACCAAAAACGGTATGGAAGCGCTTGCTGTGCCGACGGATGTGACAAAAGAAAGTGATTGTAAAAAATTAATGGCCACGACACTTGAACATTTTGGCCGGATTGATGTATTGATTAACAATGCCGGTATTTCTATGCGGGCCATTTTTGAGGAGCTGGAGTTGGATGTGATCCGTAAATTGATGGATGTGAATTTTTGGGGAACTGTTTACTGCGCGAAGTATGCATTACCTTATTTGCTTGAAACAAAAGGGTCGTTGGTTGGCGTTATTTCTATTGCTGGTTACATAGGATTGCCTGGCAGGACAGGGTACTCAGCTTCAAAGTATGCGGTAAGGGGTTTCCTTGATGCATTGCGGGTTGAAAACAGAAAAAAGGGGCTGCATGTGCTGGTTGCTGCTCCCGGGTTTACCGGGACAAATATTCGTAAAAAAGCCATGAGTGCCGACGGCTCTTTTCAGGGAGAAACACCCAGAGATGAAAGTAAAATGATGACAGCAGAAGATGTTGCCCAACGTATTATTAAAGCGATAGAAAAACGCAAACGCACGCTGATCCTGACATTTACAGAGGGAAAGCTATCTGTTTTTCTTAACAAGTTTTTCCCGGGGCTTATTGATATGCTTTCCTATAACCATATGGCTAAGGAGCCGGATTCGCCGTTTAAATAGGGCTTGGTTCACGTGTCTCCAATTATTTTCATACGAGCTTTGCTCGTCCGTCCGCCCATCGGCGGATTGACTTATTTTCAAATTACCCAATCACCTAATCACCCAATTACCCAATCACCTAATTACCCAATTTATATTACCTTTCCCACGTCAACAATCTTGTGTTAATAAAAGAAACTTGATTGTACCTTAATAGTCTAAGATAATTTTTATTTTTGTGTCAAAGTATTATTAAAGGGTATGCGGAAAATCTTTACTGAAGCAAAAGACTTCTTTCAACAGCTCTATTTTAACAGAAATCTTATTCTTGAGCTTACCCGAAGGGATTTTACTTCAAAGTATGTTAAAAATTTCTTTGGGCTTTCCTGGGCGATTCTTGATCCATTGGCTTTTATCGTTGTCTTATATTTTGTTTTCGGGATGCGGTTTGGCGACAAGGAAACACTAGGTATCCCTTTTATCTTTTATTTGATTTCCGGATACGTTGCGTATGATTTTTTTTCTACTGCCCTGGGTCAGGTGAGTGATAGTATAAAATCCTATTCATTTATGATAACCAAAGTGAATTTTCGCCTGGCGATTCTTCCCATTGTGAAACTACTTTCCAACCTGGCAATGCATTTTATAATTTTAGGTATTGTTCTGGTAATATTTATGTTGAACTCCATTTACCCAACGTTATACTGGCTTCAGTTGGTTTACTATATATTTGCTGTGTACTGCCTGTTGTTGGGATTAGCCTGGATCACCTCTTCAATTAGCCTGTTTTTTCCCGATATTAAAAATATCATAAGCATTGTAATCCGTTTACTGTTTTTTCTAACCCCGATATTCTGGAGCATTCAGGGGATGCCTGATAACTATGCATTTGTTTTGAAGCTGAATCCTCTGTTTTACATTGTAAATGGATACAGGGAAAGTATTATTTACCAGGTCGGTTTTTGGGAGCATCCAATGTTAATGTTATATTACTGGGGTGTTACGTTGATTTTTCTTATTGCAGGAGTTGTTGTATTTAAAAAGCTAAGACCGCATTTTGCGGATGTTATATGAGAATTTAATTTGTTGCTGGTTGCAAGCTAAATAATGGAGAAAGATTACGCCATCATATTAGAGAATGTTTCTAAGAAATACCGTCTTTACAAGCAAAAGAAAGACCGGGTGAAAGAGGCGTTACATCCTTTTGGGAAGAAATTCCATAAGGATTTTTATGCGGTGAAGGATATGAATCTTAGTGTAAAGAAAGGTGAGATACTGGGAATTATTGGCAGGAACGGGTCAGGGAAATCGACATTACTCAAATTAATTGCGGGTGTAATTACGCCGACGGGTGGTACTATTAAAGCACTTGGCAACGTGGTTCCTTTGCTTGAGTTGGGTAGTGGGCTAAATCCTGAATATTCAGGAATGGAGAATATATATTTTTACAGTTCAATCATTGGGTTTACACGAAAAGAGACAGAAAAGAGGGTAAAAGATATTATCGATTTCGCAGATATTGGCGATTTTATATACCAGCCATTAAAAACCTATTCCAGTGGTATGAAAGCCAGGTTGGCATTCGCAGTATCTGTGAATATTGATCCGGATATATTGATACTGGACGAGGTACTGGCTGTGGGTGATGAATTATTCAGAAGAAAGAGTTTCGCAAAGATGGAGGAGTTTTTCAAGGCGGAGAAGACGATCTTGTTTGTGTCGCATTCGGTAAATTCAATAATAGAGTTATGTACCAGGGCTGTATTAATAGATGATGGAGAGATACTTTTGGATGATGTCCCTAAAGATGTAGTCAGGTTCTATCATCAATTATTGTTTTCGAAATCCCCCCAAAAACAAGGTATTAAGAATGATATCCTGAAATATAGTAAACAAAAAGAAAAGCATCTTGTTAATATCTCAAATAACAAGGAACAACATAAATTAGATAATGTAAGTAAAAAGGTCAAAGAAGAATATGGTAAGCAGGATAATATAAAGCAGAATGCTTATTACATTCCCAATTTTATTCCTAAGAGCACAAAGGTCGTTAGAATGGCGGATGTGGATTTATACGATTTTCAGATTTTGGCGAAGGATGGCCGAAAAGTCAATGTGCTCGTTCTAAATGAAGAATATTTTTTTTCCTACAATATTAGATTCAATGTTCAGGTTGATAATCTCCGGTTAGGTATGTCTATAAGAACAGAAAAGGGGCTGTTATTAAGTTTTTCCTTGTTTCCCGGCAAGTATGAGTATTATGACAAACCTATCAGGGAAGGTGATGTTTTTATTGTTAGATGGAAATTCAAATGTCTGTTTCAGTCACAGAATTATTATTTGTATACAAGCATATCATCATTCGTTGATGGGAAAATACAGTTGTTAAGTGCTGTTTCGGACGCATTAGTCTTTAAAGTTATCAGCTCCCCCGGGTCAAAAGGTTATGGGAT
>JAGLWB010000291.1 GCA_023133655.1 Bacteroidales bacterium | reverse complement strand
TCAGTCAGGTAGGTGCTATCAGGTGTAACACCTGACAGGCGTATCTATAGTAATAAATATCTTAGAAGTACCAATTAAAATCAATAAGAATCGGAATAAACTGAGCAGATTTAAAATAAGTATCACCATTAATAAAAAGTTTATTATAACCAGATCCAATACCCAATGCAAATTTTCTACTTATTCGAAATTCATATCCCGCTCCGAGTAAAAATCCAAACCCATTCTCATTAATTTCATTGGAATTATTATCCGATAATTCTACAGTTGCCAAAGCACTGCCAATACCACCCCTTAAATAAAATCCACCAAACATCGTTTTAGGATCACCCGGATAGTATGTACATGCTAATATATAGTTTGTTAATGAATATTTAGTTTCTGTCGATAACTCTTCTTCAGTACAAATCCAACCATCCATTTCCGCATTAATTAAAAAATGTGGATTTATCATTCTCCCAAATCTTATGCCCACAGAAGTGCCTCCATTATTTAAAAATTTATTACCGCTTGGATTAATGGACTTTCCGAAGCCATGTCCAACAGAGAATCCTATCATCCAACCATCACGAATATGCATCATATATGTATATATAGGTTCTACTAATAATTCACCACTAATTATTGATGATGATATATTATAATCATTCATTTTATCTTTTGAATCAGCAAAGTAACCCGATAAATGTTTTTCAAATTCTGAAATAATTTCTTTTTCTAAAGACTCTGAACGATAAATTTTTTCTAAACTTCCTACAACTTTTGATTCTTCGATGATATATTCATTTACAATAACTTGTATATAAACTTGGGTATACTTATCTGATAGCACCTCTAACCATACATTTGCAAAATAAATAAATATGGTGGTACCAATTGTATCTACAGTAATTA
Source organism: Bacteroidales bacterium (assembly GCA_023133655.1). Taxonomy (GTDB): domain Bacteria; phylum Bacteroidota; class Bacteroidia; order Bacteroidales; family JAGONC01; genus JAGLWB01. The sequence goes on along the minus strand of JAGLWB010000291.1, from coordinate 3,341 downwards.
TTATTTCTCCTATTTGTTTTCCTTTAGAACCTTCGAGATGACTAAATTTTATTTCTTTATTTATCTCATAACTTAAAGATTCTAAAGATTCTTTAACTAAATTATAAGTTAATTTTTCTGACTCTTGAATCTTGAATGATGTAGCATTCTCTTCATTGCGAGGAACAGATGAAAATTTATAACTATTTGACACAACTGCGAATTTTCTTGCACACCCAGTTATAAGTGTGATAGATAGCGTAATTATAATTAATAATAGGTACCTTTTCATAACTCCCTCCACTTTTTAAATTGTTTAATGTTAATGAAATCAATCAATTTAATAGATTGTATAACGGTTAAGCTAACTTGCGCCCAAACCTAACGAGAGATTAACACTGAATTTTGTTAATAATGTTTCTTATTTATTAAACTTAGATAAGTATAAAGCATTAAGAATTGTGTTTTGTTTTTTAACCCTCCTAAGACTTATTTTATTTAGACTATATAATAAAGTAAAATCAGATATTACTGTTTTGTTAGATCCACTGATCTCTGGCCAATAAATAATGCAAGCACTGAACCATCCAATTCCTTTTTGTCATCAGACATTTGCATATCCCACCAAGCTTGACCCCAGAGCTGGTAATTTTCGGTGAAGAGTCCACTCCCTGTCTCTGTTACCCTTCCTGAAGAGTCTATGATCCAATAACAGTCAATAACGGCACAACCCCCTGACATTTCCACACTTCCAGACGAATTTACTGTTACAGTCACCGACTTATTAGAGCCCACTTGTCCTTCCCAGGTACCCACCAAATCATTACTATTGAAAATGACAGGTTCTGTTTCCGGGCCAGTAGAACCGTTATCATCCTTTCCGCACGAAAAGAAAATCGTGACAATTGAAATAATGATTAATAGTATTCTCGGTTTCATTTTAGCCTTCTTAATAGTTTATTTTTAAAACGCCTAACATTATATTTTGCCTAAAATACCATATAATCCTCATATATCCAAGCAAAAACGGGTTCCATATAATACTACTATTTTTAACTAATTAATGAGAATTCCGTATAATATGATATATTTGCCGTACAATATGGAAAATTAACATGTTTATAAGATAAACTATGGCAAAAACATCAAAACTGCTCGACCAGGTACGTCATGTTATTAGGACAAAACATTATAGCTATGCTACTGAAAAAACTTATGTTGACTGGATATACCGGTTTTTCTTGTTCCATGATAAGCAACACCCTGAAAAAATTAATAAAAAAGGAATATCTGACTTTCTTACTTTCCTGGCAGATGAACGCAAAGTTGCTGCTTCTACGCAAAACCAGGCATTAAATGCTATTGTTTTTCTTTATAAAGAAGTGCTGAAAATACAATTGGATGATATCTCTTTTAAACATTCAGGAAACGGTAAAAGAGTACCGGTCGTATTAAGCCGTAATGAAGTGAAAAATGTTTTATCCCAACTTGATGGTGAAGCATGGTTAATGGCAAGCCTGTTGTATGGCAGCGGTTTAAGATTAACAGAATGTTTACGCTTGCGAATAAAAGATGTTGATTGTGAATTAAATGAGATTATAGTACACGATAGAAAAGGTAATAATGACAGAAGAACGCTGTTGCCCTCAGGGCTCAAAGATAATCTGACCCTGCAAATAAATAAAGCGAAACTTCAACTTGAGGAGAACAAAAGAATTGTTGGTTTCTATGGTACTTCAATGCCTGTGGCGCTTGAAAGGAAATACCCCGGTGCACCAAAACAAACAGGATGGCAATATATTTTCCCTTCAAAAAAACCCGGAATAGATCCCCTGTCCAGGAAATTAAAGCAACACTACCGTAATGAAAGCTTTCTGCAAAAATCTGTAAAAAAAGCAGTGGGAAAAGCAGGAATTACTAAAAACGCCGGTTGCCATACTTTCCGGCATAGCTTTGCCTCCCATCTTTTTGAAGACGGATATGACATCCACGTGGTTCAGAAATTGCTGGGGCATAAAGATGTAAGAACAACTATGATCTATACTCATGTTCTTCACCGGAATAAATATAATATCAGGAGCCCGTTTGATACGCTTCCTGTTTTCCACACTTAAATTTCCGGGAATATGCGAAAATAATTATCCACAAACGAAAAGATCGAAGTTTCCAGACCATGTCAGGGAAGTAATTCGTAAAAATCTCAAACAAGCTTACGCATAGCTATCCACTGCTTAAGCATCTCTCTGGAATCACGGGCAGGATAACCCAAAACAGTTTTGCCGGCCGCAACATCATTCATCACTCCAGAGCCTCCGCCTACAACACCACCCGAATGGATGGTTACATGATCATTTATGGATGCGCTTCCACCAATAATAACACCATCGCCCAGGGTAACAGAACCTGCCAGGCCACTGTGGCCAGCCATAATACACGAACGTCCCATAACACAATTGTGCCCAATCTGGACGAGGTTGTCAATTTTACAACCATCCCCAATTATTGTCGAACTAAACTTGCCGCGGTCAACACAGGAGTTGGCTCCAATCTCAACAGCATTTCCGATAACAACATTCCCGATTTGATGAACTTTAACCAGTCCCCGGCCATCTTCATCCGGGCGGTATCCAAAGCCATCGGCACCAATACTTACATTGTTATGGAAAATACAATAGCTCCCTATTTCGCAACGTTCACGAATTACGGTACCAGGCCAAACAACGGTACCATTGCCAACTTTTGTTTCATCAAGAATTGTAACATTAGGAAATAAAACAACCGCATCACCCAAAACAACATCCTTTCCCACATAGCAGCCTGCACCAATTTTACATGCTGCACCGATAGTGGCCGATTCGTGAACAACAGCCGTAGGATGGATATCAACATCAAATGGAGGAGGGCCGGGATCGAACACTTCCAATAATTTGGCCATGGCCAAATCTGCATTTTTTACCCTGATCAATGCACGGTTCTCGCCAGGTTCAATTGCTAACTTCTCATTAACAATAGCGGCACACGCTTTAGACGTTTCCCATAGCGGCACATATTTTATGCTTCCAATAAAAGTAATATGATTATTGCCAGCTTTCCCCAATTGTTCCGGCCCATTTATTTGCCGGTTGGTATCTCCGGCCAATTCACCTTTTAAAATCTTGTTGATCTCTTTGATTGTAAATGATTTCATTACTTTCCTCCTGTCTAAAATTTACCCCCTTTACTGCCACGCAACGGTTACATAAAAATTGCATGCTAAAATACCCGGGTGTGTGATACGATTTGTTGCTGTAAAATTAATATAATGGCTGCAAAAAGCAAGCTGCCGCGATAGCGGTTTAAAGTTCAAGGCTGAGCGAAGCGAA
>JAGLWB010000290.1 GCA_023133655.1 Bacteroidales bacterium | reverse complement strand
CGGTTATCGACTTCACCTTATGTGAAGAAAGTGTTTATTTAATCAGTGAGACTAAATTTTCAAGAACAGCCTGTCCCGTACCTGAAAGGTCGGGAGAGTGAATTGAAAATTCTAAGTCGAATGTATCTTTTTGGCTTTCCGTATAATATGTTATATATTTGCTGTAATGCCCATATTGGCAGTAGAATATATATTATAAGGTTAAGTTAAAAAGGGCCCAATTATGAGAAATGCTGAGCAATGGATTAAAGAGCTGGATATGTCACCTCTGCCTGAAGAAGGTGGCTGGTTCAAAGAGGTCTATCGCTCTGATGAATTTATTCCAAAAAATAGTCTTCCCGATAGGTTTCAGGGTAAAAGGACTTTTTCAACATCGATCTACTACTTGCTGAAAAGCGATGAGTTTTCTGCTTTTCATCGTATTAAACAGGATGAAATCTGGCATTTTTATGAAGGGAGTAGTTTAACTATTCATATTATTGATCAAAGTGGAACCTATAAACAAATTAAATTAGGCCGGGATTTTGATAGTGGAGAATGTTTTCAAGCCACAATCGACAAAGAAAATTTACTTGCAGCTACTGTCAAGAAACAAGGTTCATTTTCGTTAATTGGTTGCACAGTTGCACCTGGCTTTGAATTTGAAGATTTTGAAGCCCCAAATCGAAGCCAGCTTTTAGAATTATATCCTGAGCATAAAGTTGTTATCACAAAACTGACGCGATGAGTGTTTACTCATTTTCATGGCTGGTCTCTCTATTTAATGGAATATGCTTTTTTTACCACAAGGATCACAAAGTGCGGCACAAAGGCGCTCAAAGTTATTCCTTTATATTCCTTCATTCCCACCTCGTCTATACTTGCCGGAGCTGAGGGGAGGAGAGAGGGTAGCTATGATTTCCTTTTCCTTTTCCTGTCAAGCGCATTAAGCAATATTTTTCTTAAGCGAATAGATTTTGGGGTTACTTCAACATATTCATCATCTCCAATGTATTCCATAGCTTCTTCCAATGAGAACTTTATGGCCGGGGCTATTGACACTTTGTCATCTGAACCGGAAGCCCGCATATTAGTTAGTTTTTTAGTCTTGATCACATTTATTTCCAGGTCATCATACCTTGTGCTGGATCCTATCACCTGACCTGCATATATTTCTACATTGGGATCGATGAAGAATTTACCCCTCTCTTGCAGCTTGTCAATAGAGTAAGCAATAGATGTTCCTGTTTCCATGGCTATCAACGCGCCATTTCTTTTACCTTGTATTTCACCTTTCCATGGCTCATAACCTTTAAACCTGTGCGAAATCACAGCTTCTCCTTGACTTGCTGTTAATATTGGATTGGTAAGTCCAATTAAACCTCTGGCCGATATTTTGAATTCCAGATTTATTCTGTCATGCTTTGTTTCAATATTCAGAATATCCCCTTTACGTTTGGTAACGATCTCAATTACTTTTCCTGAAAATTCTTCAGCAACATTAACATATAAAAGCTCTACAGGCTCGTGTTTAAATCCATCTATTTCTTTAATAACCACTTTTGGTTGACCTAACTGCATTTCATACCCTTCTCTCCTCATCGTTTCTACTAAAATAGATAAATGAAGAATACCTCTACCGTAAACCAGCAATTTATCAGGCGACTCTGTTTCTTCAACCCTTAATGCCAGATTTTTTTCCGTCTCTTTAAATAATCTGTCTCTGAGATGCCTGGATGTAACATATTTTCCTTCTTTGCCAAAAAATGGCGAGTTATTAATGGTGAAAAGCATACTCATTGAAGGTTCATCTATTGCGATTGGTTTTAAAGCTTCAGGGTTTTCAAAATCAGCAATGGTATCTCCGATATCAAAGTTTTCCAGTCCCATTATGGCAACTATTTCACCGGATTTAACTTCTTTTTTGGTTTTCTCTTTTCCTAACCCTTCAAAAAGATATAGTTCTTTGACTACCGATTTATTTATTTGACCATTTCTCTGAACAATAGAAACCTGATCACCCATTTTAATACTACCTCTATGTACTCTTCCTACAGCTATTCTCCCTGTATATGACGAGTAATCCAACGAACTGATCTGTAATTGTAACGTTCCTGGCTTATCTTTTGGCGGATCAAAATATTCGATAATTGTATCTAACAAATAGGTGACATCATTCGTTGGTGTTTTCCAGTTGGCTCCCATCCATCCTTGTTTAGAAGAGCCGTAAACAGTTGGGAAATTCAGTTGTTCGTCTGTAGCTTCCAGAGAAAACATCAATTCAAAAATTAGTTCATTTGCTTCATCCGGATTACAGTTTGGCTTATCAACTTTATTGATTACAACAATAGGTTTTAACCCCAGTTCCAGTGCTTTTTGCAACACAAATCGTGTTTGTGGCATAGGCCCTTCAAAAGCGTCAACAAGTAACAGCACCCCGTCAGCCATATTTAAAACACGCTCTACTTCTCCACCAAAATCTGAGTGGCCGGGAGTATCGATAATATTAATTTTTGTTCCTATATATCTCACTGAGACATTCTTGGATAAAATAGTTATCCCTCTCTCCCTTTCCAAATCATTTGAATCCAGAATCAAATCCTGCACTTCCTGATTATCCCTGAACAGCTTTACCTGATGCAAAATCCTATCTACCAACGTAGTTTTTCCATGATCGACATGTGCAATAATTGCAATATTTCTTATATCCATAATAATTTCAATGCTTTTGAAAAAGTCTGCAAAGATAGTTAAAAAGCATAATTGAAAGAATAAATTATTTTTTTGCTTAAATGTTATTTTTCACCTAAAATATTTTCTAACAATTGCAATTGTTCTTGAAGTCGTTTTTTGTTTTCTTGATTTGTTTCACCGCGGCGCATTGTATGGCTAACTCATTGTAGAGAAAAAGTGTAAATGAAAAAATATTGAAAGTATTATTATTTTCCATTTTATGTTTTGCATTAAGCATTTATTTTTTTATCATATGTTTTGTTTTTGGATACAAAATGATTACTTTTACGAAAAATGAAACCTCAAACCTTTTAATAAATAAGTTACCCAACCTAATAATTAATATTTAAAACGTACCATTATGAAAACAATTACATTGACTTTCGCAATTATTTTAACAGCTATTACACTAATTGCACAACCCCCACAGGCTTTCCAATACCAGGCAATAGCACGAGACGCATCAGGAAATATCTTGGCTGATCGGACCATTGGGATTAAAGTGAACA
>JAGLWB010000029.1 GCA_023133655.1 Bacteroidales bacterium | reverse complement strand
GGTGTAACACCTGACAGGCACCAAAAGATAAAAAAGTAAGATTGTGCAGTCAGGTGTTACACCTGACTGGCACAGTCAGAGATGCCCACTTCGCATATCGTTAATCGGATATCGGATATCGTATATCTTACAAGTCTCTCTTCTTCATGATCACATAGATCAACACAATAAGTATAGCTGCATAAGCGACCGCAATTCCTGTGTCGGTGATTGAAACATAATCCTGAAATTTGATTCCGGAGCCGTCAATCTCAGGGAGTGGTATTTTAGGGAAGTGTACCAATCGGCCAAAAGCTTTCATGGGCATAAACATGACAAAATCTGACGAAACTTTCCACCAGACAATGATTTGTTCCATCATCGTATAAAAAAGCAATGTGATTATTGCCAGGCCGGCTTTTTTAACAGAAAAGCTAATGAAAAAAGCAAATATGAGGTACGTGAAAACTTCAACAAAATAACCAATGAAAAATTGAAGTTTTGTATTGAAAATATCGGACAAATCAGGCGATTTTGAGTGGATCAATCCAAGAATAAGACCAACGAGAAACAAAAGCATCGTAGTAGCAAGGCTGATGAGGGTTATCAAATATAATTTGGAAAGGAGAAACTCCTTCCTGCTCATTCCATGTATGATGTTTTGTCGTAAGGTTTTGTATGAGAATTCATTACTGATGAGAGAGATAACAATTATAGCGAGAAAAATGTTAAAATAACCACCAATGTATGTCAGGTTACTCCAGATTTTTGGAAAAATAAATAGTGAAACCCTTGGCAAAGGAATGGGCGACTGCAAGCTGGCAGTTGAAACAATCTTATTTATGATGATCTGTGAAACCGTTAAAACAAAACTTAATGAGAATACAAATAAGCCTGTAAGCACCCAAAAAGTTTTATAGCTCAGGATTTTATTAAGTTCTATTTTTAGTAATCTTATCATCAGGAGTTCTCCAATAACTCAAGGAAATATTTTTCCAATGTTTTTTTTCGTTGAGATAAATGATTAAGAATAATACCTTTTTCAAACAAGCACTTGTTCAGGTCGTGCACTGTGTTTTTATCATCCAACCGTACCAAAAGAATATTTTCTTCCTGTTTGTAGCTTTTTACGAATTCGATTGTATTAATAGCAGTTTTGAGGGTTTCAAGATCTGCGCTTGATACTTCTATTTGGACGGTTTCATTCAATACTTCGCTAACATTGCCTGAGAAAAGTTTTTTTCCGTTTTCAAGAACAGCTACATGGGAACATGTTTTTTGAACTTCATCCAGGAGATGACTGGCAAGTATAATTGTAATACCCTGGGCAGCCACCTTTGTAATGAGTTCTCTGATTTCAGCAATTCCCTGAGGATCAAGTCCATTAGTTGGTTCGTCGAGGATAAGAACTTCCGGGTTGCCCAACAAAGCTGCTGCCAGGGCCAGGCGCTGACGCATCCCATAAGAATATGTTCTGAATTTGCTGTGCCGGCGTTCAAAAAGTCCTACCTGTTTCAGGATATTATCAATTTCTTTATAAGGGGTTTGTTTAATTGCTGCAACGAGCCTGAGATTCCGGATAGCTGTGAGGTAGGGGTAAAAAAGTGGGTGCTCCAGGATCGATCCAATTTTTTTTCGGCTTTCATGAGTCGGTTCCTGGCCAAACCAGGTGTACCCGCCACTGGTAGGATTGATCACATCAAGTAACATACCAAGGGTAGTAGACTTTCCGCTACCGTTCGGCCCCAGGATTCCATAAATATCACCTTTATGTATATCAAGCTCAAGGCTTTGAACCGCCTTTACCTGGCCATAATGCTTGGTTAATTTATTTATCGATAAAACTACTTCTTTCAATATTGGGTTGTTGTTTATTCAGCTACAAGCTTTAAGCTACAAGCTACAAGCTGAAAGAATCCCGGCACTGAATACCTTAAACAGGGAGCATCTTTCACTCTACTTCCGGAATTATAATCGATGCAATTTAAATAAAGACGATTAATTCTCCAAAATATTTCACAGATTTAGGGATTTTGCATAAAATAATTCATAAAGGTATTGGAAAAGGAGTCACCATTGCAGATGTAGGTAAGGTTTCTACACGATGCAGGCCAAAGGTATGGTATTCTAAAGTCTTTTTTTCAGAAGTTAAGAAGCTCGGTAGCATATTGGCTGAGAAATACGCCAGAAAAGCCAATATGATGATTATTGAAAATGTGGATGATAATGCATTAAGATGGGTGGGGTATGGAGTTTGAAATCTGTTAGTAAGAATACTTAGGCATTTTTGTTGCCGTGACAATACTTGTACTTTTTCCCACTTCCACAGGGGCAAGGTTCATTCCTTCCTACCTTTTTTTCTGACTTTGCGGGCTTTGTTCTATTAATCTCCGCGACATAATCAATCATCTTGACAGATGGAGTTCTAAAAGAAAAAACTGTTTTTCCGCCAACATTGGTGACAGAGAAATCGCCCAGAGTAATAATATCCATCCCGATGAGCATATCCACATTTCCAGTAAGTTGTGGCACTTCAGCAACCCTGACTCCATTGACACGGACTTTGTTCGGCAGTATAAAACTGACAAAATATGTATCTGTGCTCATTTTAGAGCCAACCCCGTGTATATTGGTTTTTCCAGATGAATTAGCCCAAGTTTCTTAACAACAGCAGGAGTAACTACAGACGATGTTGCACCTGTGTCCCAAATAGCTAAGAATTTTTCAATCTTGTGCTTTTGATTAGGAATCGGCTGAAAAACCGAAACCTCTGTTGTCAGTACGTTGCGGCGGCCGTTGGCTTTCGAAGTAAATGCTGATACCTTAGGAGCGTTCCCTTGAGCCATAAGTGCGGAGATTAATTAAATACGACCCTGGAATGAAATGTAGACGTGTGACTTTCTTCTCCGGGTAGACAGTGCTGAATTAGGAAAGTTCCAAGTTTGTGCACCTTTAGCATTTCATCATAAGCTTCCATTTCAGTATCATATGCACCAATGACAGTTTGATCCTTAATGACAATAAACTTGCCGTTATACTCTTTAACCAGTTCATCTTGGTTGTCTAAGTAATATTTAAACTCTTTTTCTAACATAGTGCTTTAAATATGTAAAGTTACGAAAAGTTAGCGATTATACAAATACGATTAAGCCTTGATTTTTAGGTCTTTTTGGTACTACAAAATTATATCATTTTTAAACATAAATCAAGTCTTTTGAATTATAATGCAGTTTTTTGCTATCTATTGACAGGCTTAAATACTGTAACCCTTCGGTATAGTACATCTTGCCAGATGATTAAAAGCCTCCTATCTTTGCTGGTGTTGTGCTCTGTAACCCTTCATCCATTTACACCTTGGCAGGTTACAAGATGAGTGGTAGTCTGATTCAACAGGAATATGCAAATGGTATTAAAATCCGGTAGCGATGTAAATATTTTTTCTCCTTTAAACATTGATATTCGGGAGGCTACTGGTAATCTACCTCGCATATTTGATGGGCATTAGCCCAAGGTCATTCTTCTGATCTGAAAAAAGCCACATAAAAATAAATAAATCAGAACTTTGTTTTCGTTTGTGTCGTCAGTTCTGAG
>JAGLWB010000289.1 GCA_023133655.1 Bacteroidales bacterium | reverse complement strand
AATGGGAAGCTCACCGGTATTTTACTTGACAACGCTATTGATCTCATTAATGAAGTAATGCCTGTTACGGATGATAAAATAAAGACCATTGCTTTAACAAAAGCCCAGGAAAATTGTTTTGCAGTTGGCCTGACAACAATTGTGGATGCCGGATTGTATATTACTACTATTGATCTGATTGATGCATTGCACCAGGAAGAAAAGCTTAAAATCAGGATTGATGCCATGCTTTCATGCTCTGATCCTAATTATTCAGGGTATCTTTCAAAAGGTGTTTATAAAACTGATCGCCTTCGTGTTGGGGCGATAAAAATGTTTGCCGATGGTGCTCTTGGTTCTCGTGGTGCCTGTTTGATTGAACCGTACAGTGACGCACCGGAAAAATATGGATTTCTGATTGAACGCCCCGGGTTTTATATGGATATTTGTGAAAAAGCTTATGCAAATGGTTTCCAGGTGAACACACATGCCATTGGAGATTCAGCTGTCAGGTTAATCCTCAAGACGTATGCTTCTGTTCTTAAAAAGCATAATGACCTGCGTTGGCGGATAGAGCATGCACAGGTTGTTCATCCCGATGATTTTTGGTTTTTTGGCCAATACTCCATCATCCCATCCATTCAGGCTACACACGCCACCTCCGACATGTATTGGGCTGATGAAAGGCTTGGATCTGAACGGATAAAAGGAGCTTATGCCTATAAACAGCTTCTTGATCAGAATGGTTGGTTGCCAAATGGAACGGATTTTCCTATTGAAGATATAAATCCAGTTTATACATTTTACGCTTCCGTGGCCAGAAAAGATCTGGAAGGATACCCTGACAAAGGGTTCCAGGTAGAGAATGCGCTTTCAAGGGAAGATGCATTACGGTCCATGACTATCTGGGCTGCAAAAGGAAGTTTTTGGGAAAAAGAGATTGGAAGCATTGAAAGAGGCAAAAAAGCCGATTTTGTTATACTTGATAAAGATATTATGACTATCCCTGAGGATGAAATACCTGAGGTTAAGGTGCTGGAAACCTATCTGAATGGGGAGTTGGTTTACACCTCTTATTAAAATAGATAATCAACCCCGAACATCTCAACAAACTCATCAAACCGCTCTGCCTTATCCTTCCCATACTTTAAGAGTTTTTTCTTTATTTTTTCAACAGGCTTAGGCTTGAGAAGGTGTTTTGGGGATTTGGAGTAGAATTTATCAGCGTAACAAATTATTTTTTCTTCAATTGTCAGCGGAAGCATTTCACGGTGGGGAAGGGGTAGATCATTTTCCAAAATATCTTTCAGGGAAATACCAACACCAATATGTCGTTCACAAACAGGAGCTATATTATTCAAGCCATTTTTTTCTAACAATTCTCTCCCAAGATAACCATGAGCAATGTATGGGTAATCACCATAACATCCAATATCAGGAGCATTTGTCATAAAAATACCTATATCATGCAAAAGAGCCATTTGGACGATCTGATGTATGTCGGGGTTTAGATGCTGGTTGTGTTCTGCAATTTTTATTGCCGCTTCCATCACTTTCAGGCTGTGCGGATACAAGTATCTTCTTGCCTCAGATCCCGGAGGGTAGTATTTGTCAAATATTTTCGCTGCCGTCTTTTCCACTTTTTCACTCGTTTCAACCTTTAGGACGGATTCCTCAATCCACTTCACCACATCCTCATAAACCTCTTCCCTGTTAACTTCATTAAGCATTTCGTGCCTTCCATTTTTATATAATTTAATGGTCAGGTTTTTCAAACCGGCTTTTTTATATTGATCAAAGACTCTTTGAACTCCTTTCCCGAAATTCCCAACGGGGTCGGCATCACCTGAGAAAATAAAAACAGGGAGATCAAGCCTTCTGTTTTTAATATTTTTAGGCTTATTGATTTCCCTCATGCCATAAAATAACCCTTCGTAGAAACCCGACGTTGAACGATAACCACAAAGCCTGTCATTTACATAAGCATCAACTTTTTTTGTGTCTCTTGATAGCCAGTCGAAGTTCGTTCGTTTCGGTGAAAAGCTGCGGCTATAATTTCCATATGCCAGGTGATTGATCAGCTTATTTTTGTAATGGGAGCCATATAGGACTGTGGAAAGGTTTGCCAGCGATTTGCCAAAATCAGATAAGAACGACGAAGTATAATTTGTTCCGGACAATATCAATCCACCCAACTCAATCTCGTTTGACATTACAAAAAACCTGGCGAGAAGTGCTCCCATGCTATGGCCGATTAAGATCAGTGGGATATCAGGGTATTCGGTTTTGATATGATTGGACAGGTGCTTCATATCGTTAATTACCTGATGCAAGCCTTTTTTACCATTAAAGTGGCCTAACTCATCTGTTGAAGTAACAGATTTTCCGTGCCCCTGGTGGTCATTGGCATACACTATGAACCCGGCCTTGACCAGTCGTTTTGCAAATTCCGCATACCGGCCGGCATGTTCCATCATGCCATGCGCGATCTGGATGGTTGCTTTTGGTTTATTTTCAGGTTCACCAATCCACTGATAAACGAATATCCTGTGACCGGCAGGGTTTTTTAGCGTGAAAGTTTTTTGTTGTAATTGGTTCATTACCGTATTTGATTTATCAGACCGGATTATTTTTCAAAAGTCTCTATTTATCAGACCGGATTGTTCTCCCATAGTCCCTATTTATCAGATCGGATTATTTTTCCAAAGTCCCGATTTATCAGACCGGATTGATTTTCCAAAGTCCCGATTTATTAGGCCAGTTTGTTTTTCCAAAGTCCCGTTAGGGACATCATATTGGTAGAAAATGGATTTCGTTGTTAATATCAAGTGCCGTTAGGTACGAAATAAACGGTTTTGTTTATTTATTGCAAAGTTACGCAGAAATGTCAAGCCAGTAATGGGTGCTGATCTTAAGTTTATAAAGAATTTAAGATATGAGGACACTTCAAAAATCAGCAATCCTCTGTTCTTTAATCTGTTTTAACAATTCTTCTGTTCATAAATCCAGAAAAATAATTAAAAAAAATCCAGATGCCGGAGGCATCCAATGTTTATAGATAATACAATAGCGTTAAAAATACGACCCCAGCCGGGGTCGTATACAATCATTAGCATCGTGTTTGCTTTAAACATGTAAACCCGCCGGGTTTAACAATAACCATATTGTCAAATCCCCTTGCGTGGGGAACTTTCCATGCGAATTAAGAGGTCCCAGCTTCAAAGGGGGATATCACCTGTCGTGTAAATAATGGAGATCACTGGAAAGTGGGAATCTGATGCAATTACTACAATATATCATAACTGTTAATATTCAAATTTTCAATTTCAATAAAAATATGTAACTTTGCATTCGTTTTGGACCTGTAGCATAATTGGATAGTGCACCTGACTACGGATCAGGAGGTT
>JAGLWB010000288.1 GCA_023133655.1 Bacteroidales bacterium | reverse complement strand
CATTGGCACCATCACCAGCGTAAACAGCTATGCTAAATGGTTGCAAAGGATCACCACCAGCAGGATAAGTACCATCGCCAATATGCACAGATCCACCTTCTATCGCACATGGATAAGCGATTGGTGTAAATCTCAAGGCATTCAAGCTACCGGCTTCCAGCCAGGCAGTCATATTTTCAAACTCACCATCATCGTAGATGATCTCATAGAGGCCATAGGGAACGCCCCATGTGATATCAACCACTTCAAGGTCAATCTCGCGAAGCTCGGCATGAACGCCACTCGGTGGAACAGCATCTTCAGTGAGAGCAAAGTCAACAGTGACGGTACCTCCTCCCGGAACAGTAATATCATAAGCAGTTGCTGTAGCATAACCGGCTTTTTCACATGTTACATCAAAAGTAAATGGTAGTGCTTCGAATGAATAGGTACCATCGGCTAATGAAACGCCATAATTACTTCCTGCCGTCACCTTCGCACCTATAACCGGTAATCCGGTAACTGCATCAGAAACGGTACCTTCGATTGTACCGGGAACAAGAGGCTCATAGTAAATCCTCAGGTTAGCAACATAATAGGAACGGGACCCACTTCCGGTCGGAAATGAACCGTCTGCATATTTATACTTACACCTATTCGACTTATTCGTATAATAGAAACGAGGATATCCGGATGCGTAACTCCCATCCCAGTTTTCCCATAATATCTCAATGTTACTTACGCCATCATAAACGAAAGGACTGTCCAGTTGGAAATCCACCCAGGATTGGGCGATCCACCAAACTTCAAACTCACCTTTCACCAGCGTCCATGAAGGGTCGTTGTACGGGTCAGGATAATAGTAATCTGAAAACTGGTCTAAATCCGTATGCCTCATCCAAATTTTTTGGTCCATCGCGTAATAGGGTGAACCTGAACAGCTAGCTACATGATAGCTGATTTTTGTGAACAGGAAGGGTTCATCCAGGCCTATCTCAGAATCGAGGTAAATGGCTGTTCCCCAACTGTAATCATAGTAAAAATAGGCAGGTATCTTATTTTGGGAAGAAGTACCTGTGCCAATTTCTACCATGCCCTGGGCATAGACTTGAACACTAAATAAAAAAGCTGAC
>JAGLWB010000287.1 GCA_023133655.1 Bacteroidales bacterium | reverse complement strand
CCATCAAGTTCGTCATGTACGATAGAGTCGTTTAAGATCAGGTAGTGGTGATACTGTTCCACTCCAATGAGTGTTTCAGCAAGATGGTCTTGTGCTGAAGGCGGATTAAGCGTATCGTTAATACGGTATGCTTCATCGTACAGAATTATACAATCTTCAACTCTTGCGATGCAGGTATCCTGACTTTTTTCCCTGCTTAGGCGAACTGGTGTGTTTGTAAGTTCAGAAGAAGAAAGCAGGAAATAGTCAGCACTTCCTTTAATCATAGAGTTGCTAAATTCACTATTATTAAAAGTACATGCATATGTTTTTTCTTCAAAAAACATGTTTTCAAAGTAAGCGCTGTCAATGGTAATTGTAAGGCTATCGTTTTCGATGTAAATAAAAAGTGATGCATCTTCATCTGCGATGAAATTCACATGGTCACCGATTTCGATATCCCCATAAACGATAAGGCTGTCGGCACCGGTTTTGGCATGGATAGTGACACTGTCGCCGATGGTGAGGGTAGCGCCTTCTTCTACGACAAGGGTTCCGTTGTAAAAGTCAACATTAATACCTTGCCCAAATTCGATCTCAATATTACCAATTATTGTACATCTTTTACGGCATATTTTATTACTTGAAAACTCTTGGCCCTGAAGGCCCATATTAAATGGTAAAAGGTCATATTCGATTGATAGAGCAATACTATCTATATCGATATCAACAGGTAAAGTACCAGAATATGGTAGCTCAAAAACTTCATTCCACCTATAATCAATTATTGAAAATTCAGAAATTTCACCATTATATTGATTATAGATATCATTTTCATTAATAATTAGAAATACTTTACCCCAATTTTCATCATAAAACCAATAATTATAATCCAAACCTCCTTCAAGGTGTTCATAATTCTCATCACCTTGCATTGGATAGTTTCCTCCCTGAAATGAAAATAAATTTAGATCACTCTCTCCCTTAATAGAGTCTTGACAGGCACTGTTTGCATAACCGAGTTCTATATTTATACTATCCCTGCAAGAATGGCTAATTTTAAATTTAACTGTTATTTCAGGATCATATTCTTCAATGACTTCTTCTAATACCCAGACATAATTTAAAAGAATAGCGTATGACTCTGCTAGGTGTTTATATGAAAAATAAACGAACCCACTATCATTTGGATATGGCCAGCTATTTCCCTAACTATTTACTATCTTCAGAGCTCCTATTTCCCAATCTCTTATATCAATAATGTTATCACCATTAATATCAATGTCATTAGTGAAGCGTTCATCGTCATTATAATCGTATTTTATGCTATCGTTATAGCCTACAAAGGTCATTGCATGGTTAAAAGGCGAACCAATTTCTACTGAAACAATTATGCCTTTTCCTGCTTCCGCACTTTCAGGCGGTAAAATACCATAAACTGTATTTGTATCAAGAATGGTCGCAAAAACTGCCAAACCACCAGGCCCAGCAGTAGTATCATTATGATTATACAGCCAATGCTTAAATGTATTCAATCCTGACGAGTCGCTGACGTCGATAGTATAATATGATAAAATTCTGTTTGACATAGAAAATTTGTAGTTATCGTACCCTGTCATCCATTGTGTATGATCAGTATTCATTCCACCCCATACAGGCACATTCGGACAACCGTTTTCCATTATTATATCCCATCCTTCCCACCACCAGGTTCCTCGATAAGAATTACCTTCATTCAAGAAGTTATATGTATATAATGGGGGATACCAGTTTTCATCATAGATTTCATCATTGGCGGGAAATCCTCTTTCATAATTTATCTCATAAGTAAACGTATATCCAACTCCTGATGCTTGCCCACAACTGCCACCAAGTTGAAGAAAAACAGGCCGCATAAAAATCTCTATTGAGTTATCAACAGCCTCAGGTAATTCAATAGCAGCAGACCCAGGGGATAAGGTCATTACAGGCATTTGGTCAATAATAGCCTCGACTTCCGGTGTAACTTCCGGTAAATCTCCTGTAATCCAGGGATCACCGTAAGGATCCGGATTCAGATTCATCGTTTGGGCATTTACAAATGGATATAAATGCAATAAGATAAATGCAATAAGTAAATAATTCTTTTTCATGATTTAAATGTTATTTGATAATCATTTTGTTTATACACCGGTATTCACCACAGATTATTTCATATAAATAAACTCCCGGAGCTAATCCAACCGAATTAAACTTTATTTTATTTTGCTGGCTTGTGCTTAATTGATTATTTGCTATTTGGTTTCCCAATAGATCATATACACTGATTGATAAATCTTTATTGGCTTCATCAGGCAAAGAGTAATAAATGCATGTTTCTCCATTAAATGGATTCGGGTAATTGAAGGTAACAGGTTCGGTTGCATCAATTTCCTGTCCAATTCCAACTGTAGGATTTATACTTCTATGGATAGTATTTGTACCCCATCCGCTTATGGTATAGAGATATTCATCAGGACTAAGGGTGATTTGCTTCATATAATCTTCACCTAACCCGGAATCCAATAATTCCCATGCCAAACCATCATCATAGGATACATAAACACCCCCATAGGTACCCCAGTCATCTGAAAGACCGACATATATTTCATCTTCCGAATTAATTACCATGGTGACTACTATGAGACTATCTTTCAACTGTATCCAATCCTGTAAATATTTATCATACTTATAAACACCAGATCCGGCTTCAAACAAATATTGATGCCCCTGGACACCTGCAAATAACTCATTGTTGGAATTGACTGCAAGCGATGTCACGTATGCATTAGACAATCCGAAATAATCCCAGGATTCGCCCTGATTTATGGAACGATAAATACCTTCTCCACCCATAAAATTGGTCACGCCAGCATAAACGATGCCATCCAGGTCTTCTCTGATTGAATTTACAGCCGCGGTAGTTGTGATCGCTAAGGTTTGTATCCAGGTATCACCATTATCAGGAGATTTATATATTCCACCCCATTTCCCTGCATAAATATTACCGTTTGAATCCTCAAATAATTCCAATATCCCCATTACTGTGTAAAAAACCAGATCCCATTGACTATTGCCTGCATATCTATATACACCTAACCCTCCATCATATGCAAATAATTCATTTTGAGAGGTTATTAATAAGTTATAGACCGTAGTGTCTTGCAAACCAATATTATCCCATGAATTACAATTATCAAAGGAGACATAAACACCATCATTAGTACCTAAATAGAAAATATTATCGTTGGAAATGGCAATAAATGCAGGATTGAGATTTGGTGGACCGTTGACTATCTCCCAAAAATCCTGTGAATACGAGGGTTTGGCAATAAATAAGGAAAGCAATAACAGTAAAAAGAAAGAATTATTTTTCATGGAAGTGTTATTTAATTAACCCAAGTTGCGGGTTACGGGATGCGAGTTGCGAGGAGTTGAACCCGACCTGTAACTAGCAGCTTATGTTAATTAGTTTGCATAAAAGTATAAATTATAGAAGACAAATACAAGAGATATGCAGGGATCTCATTGTATTTTCTATAAACATTTGATACCTCCCGGCATCTAGTTTATCCTGTAATTATTTCCTGGATTTATGAACAGAGGAACAGAGGATTATTGATTTTTGAAATGTTCTCAGATCTTAAATCCTTTGTTCCTCTGTTCTACTTCATAAAATTCTTCGTTTTATTTTTTAGTTCCCGGAAATCGGATCCTGTGGGGTTCTGGAAGATACGAAGGTCAAACGCCGGAATGATTGCCAGAATATGGTCGAAAATATCTGACTGGATATCTTCGTAGTCGGCCCATGCTTGTACTTTACTGAAAACATAAACCTGGATGGGTAACCCTCTTTCGGTGAGCTGTAATTGCCTTATCAGAAAAGTCATCGTATCACTAATCTTTTCGTGGTGGTGCAGATAGCCTCTTAAATAGGCCCTGAAAACACCAATGTTTGTTTGCCGCCTGCCATTAACAAGGACGGAATCATCAATATTGAATTTTTTGTTATATACCTGAACTTCCTTTTCTGTCATGTCGACATATTCGGCTACGTGCTGAAATTTTTTAAACCTTTCCAGCATCTCATGTGTACAGAATTTTACACTTTCCATATCGAGGTTGATTGATCGTTTTATTCTACGGCCACCCGATTCTTCCATTCCCCGCCAGTTTTGAAACGAATCGGTGATCAATGAATAGGTAGGTATGGTAGAGATGGTTTTATCCCAATTCTGTACCTTAACGGTTGTCAGCGCAATATCTGTTACCGTGCCATCTGCTCCGTATTTGGGCATTGAGATCCAGTCACCTGTACGAAGCATATCATTGGCTGATAATTGAATGCCTCCGACAAACCCGAGAATACTATCTTTGAAAATCAGCATAATGACGGCCGACATAGCCCCCATACCTGCAAGAAGAGTGATGGGTGACTTCCCAATTAAAATGGATATGACCACAATACCAATAATTACATAAATAATTATTTTAACAACCTGAAGGTATCCTTTAATGGGCTTTGATTTTGCAAATTCATACTCCTGGTATATGGCTTCAAAAGCACTTAGGAATGAGCTTATTACCTGTACCGTGATAATAAGCATGTATATTCCCAGTAAATTAGTTACAAGGTTTGATAATTCCGGATATTCATTTAAGGCAATTGGAAATAAAAGGTAATAAATATATGCAGGAACAAGGTATGTAAGGCGTTTAAAAAACTTTTTTTCCAGCAGGACATCGTCCCAATGACTTTTCGTTTTTTTGGCAAAAACAGAAACCAGTTTTAATATGATCTTTAGTGCAACGTAATAAGCAATCAAACCAATGATGATCGCAATTATTAATTCAGAAAGATCCCTGAAGATAATCGCAGTGTTTTCTGATAATCCAAGGCTGATAAGCCATTCTTTAAGTAAAATATCCAGTTTGTTTAGCATAGTATTGTTTATTTGATATTTGGGGTTTAGGAATGTTACTCTTCTTCAGCGAACATCGGATCCCAAGGCGGAAGAAGGATAGGTTCTAGCTTCAGGATCTCTAAAATTTTATCAGAAACATATTTTTTATTGATCACCAACCTGAACATATATTCATCAAACCATTCATCCGACATGACCAGATATCCTTCCTTTCCCGACTTCTTGCCCCAGCTGTTTTCAAGCAACCATTTATTGATTTTCTCATCTGCATCCAAATCCACAGCGATAAGTGTCATTCCATGGGTAGATCCGCTTTCGAAGGTCTCGATGCGTTGTTTTTTATTCATTCCAAAATCAACGCCAAGCAAACTGTTGTAGTCATAGTTGTTGATATCGAGAACACCTTTTTCCTTGTTGAGTTGTTTACCAACATCACAAGAGAAATACATAGCTTCGTTGTCTTTTATTGAAGCCACTGCAAAAGGTTTGAATTCATCTGCGGGTAGATTAATAAATTGCCAGTTAACGCCTTCATATATGTTCCGGTCAAGTTCAATTTCATATAATTTGAAATATTCGTTTGTTGGATCATCCATAAATAGTACATAATCCTGCAAATCAACCCCGACAAATTCATCGTAAAATGATTTCGGGGTATATGTTTTTAATTCACTAAGTTTTTTATCCTTGTCTTCATACCGCCACTCAAATTCATCAGGCGGCTCTCCCAGGTTAATCGCCAGCATGTGGTATATATCGCCCAGCATGGTGGTTTTTTCTTTTCTCAATTCACCAACAGAACCTCCGTTATTATACATCTCCCTTAGCTTTAGTCCATCTTCTTTAAGTTTTCTCCTGATAAGCCGCCACATCATTCTTGTATTTTTACTGCTGTATGATTCGGGCATAACTTCATCAGGAACCACCCCATACTTTTGAACAACATTCACAAATCCACTCCATACCCCTCCATCGCTAATGGAATTTTTAAATAACCATTCAACTGTTTTGTCGTCCATTGGCTTATCTCTTGTTTGGATAATACTTTCCAGGAACAAATTGGATTTTTCAAGCTGATCCCAGAAAAAGGAGTACGTATGGGAGAAATAAAAGTCCTTTAAATTATATTTATCAATCACTTTTGGACGCATTACATTTAAGCTGGCGAACAGCCAACATCTTCCTGAAGATTTTTGGTCGGTGATGCCCTTTGTTTCAACCTTGTAAGTAAATAAGTTGTCAAATTTGGCTGCGTTAGTCCTGTCGCATGCCAGCTTGTTGATATCGTTGTTTGTGATGGCATTTGTAATGGCTTTTGTTGCTGCATCATCTGAATAATGCGATTTGATTTGGATTAACATTTCGTTGTTGATGATCCCGCCTTCATCCTGGCTAAATGCAACAACAGCAAAAAAGAAAATTACCGGGAATACGGAAAAATGTAATACTGTTTTCATATGATTGAATCAATGTTCGAAGATAAGTTTTTGGCAAATATACGGAGTTTTAAAAAAATCCGCATAAATATTGTTTTGATGTGCTGGGGATAGATTTTGGTCATGCAATGCCCCTGCACTTCGTACAGGGCTATTCATGTTCAATCCACCATAGGCGGATTGCTTAGTTTTTTTAAACCCTTCAAAAAATAACTGTTTATGTAAATCTTCTGTAGTTTATTGGCTAAAATAAGCGAAATATTATGTAGCCAGCACATCAAAATAATATTTAGCCTTTATTTGAGATTCGAGCCTCCTGTCCATGTGAGTTACGTGTCGCGTTTTGTGTATTAAGGTACAATTACCTTCAAACTTTTAGGATTAATTTCTATATGGAGCTTTTTGGAAAGTTTGAAATATTCGCCATCAATATTGACAGGCTTTTCTTTTTTACGCTTTAGCCTGATCTCTTTTCCCTGTATGATTTGAATATATTTTGTTTTTTCAATTTTTTTCAGAAAGAGCAGGTTGGCAAGGAATATAAGCTGAGCCAGGGGGACCTTTTTAATAATACATACATCAATCAAACCATCATCAATCTTGGCATGCGGAGCGATATAGGCATTATAGCCGAACTGATTGGAGTTGGCAAAACTGATGAATAAAGCCTTTCCTTCCATATTTTTGCCATCAATATTAAGTTTGTATTTTTTGGGTTTGTATTTTATATATTCCTGCAGAATGATTTTGAAGTACGTATGAAAACCCCTTGATTTGATCTTTTCATATTTTTTTGCAACCAGGGCATCAAAACCAACTCCCGCAATACTAACACACACTTTATTATTAACAGAGAGTGTGTCAATTTCCCGGATCTTACCATTGTTGATAACGTGTATAGCCCGGCCAACAAGAAATGGGATGTGCAGGTGGTGGGCTAACCCGTTACCTGAACCAAATGGGATAATACCCAATACAGTATCCGTCCCCAAGATACCTCTGGCTATTTCGTTAACTGACCCGTCACCCCCAACGGCAACTACAATGTCAACATTATTTTGTGCTGCATTGCGGCTAAGTTCAATGGCATGCCCCGGGAATTCCGTGAATAATATTTGATAATCAAACTGGGATTTATCCAGGTGATGCTCAAGAGTTCTTTTGTTTAATTTTCTTTTAATGGATCCGGAAACAGGGTTTACGATGAATACAATCTTTTTTTTATGTTGAGTGGTAGGAGGCATGGGTTAGTTTGCGGTGAGGTTGTTTTTAATTAGCCGGTTGTTGTATTGCTGTATTATTGCTTTTAATAAATATTTATTGTTTTTTGTTGCCGAATCTTCAATACCGGCCAAGTCGTGCTGTAAACGGGGATCTTCAAAAATGTTGTATTGAGAAAAGTTTTTTTCACCATCCCATTGTAAAACATAATTTTTATTAATCAGTTGATAGGTCCCATTTAAAAAGGTAACTGAAAATCGCCGGGCGTTGAAATCGAAGACACTCTCCCCAAATGCAATGAAAGGACGATCATAATCAAGTAACTGAAGTATGGAGGGCATGATATCGGTTTGCTGTACAATGATATTTTCCTTTGCCTTCAGTTTTTTCCCCGGAATAAAAAACACAATGGGAATCCTGTACATTCCAATGGGATTCTGGTATTGATGTGAATAGGCTTCAGATGTATGATCGGCTGTAATGATAAATATGGTATTGCTGAACCAATCCATTTCTTTTATTGATTGGAAAAACCTCTTTAATGAATAGTCAGCATATCCTATTGATTCGTGTATTTCCAGGGGCCCTTTGGGAAAATGTCCCTGATATTGTTCAGGAATGGTATAGGGGTGATGTGATGACAAAGACATAATGGCTGCCAGAAAGGGTTCAGGAGTATTATCTATCATTTGAGAAACATATTGAAAGTACGGCTCGTCAAAAATACCCCATTTCCCATCAAAATCAATGTCGTTATTGTACTCGCTTCTTCCATAATAACTATCAAAACCAGCCATTTTGATAAAGGGTTCAAACCCCATAGTCCCATTGTTTCCTCCATGGTAAAAAGCTGATGTATATCCTTTTTTCTCTAACAAAGATGCCAGGCTGTTTATTTTATTGCCCGAAAAACCTGATGTAATATAACTTTCGTTCATTAAAGCCGGTAAACTGGCAAGAATAGCAGGAATAGCTTCAATAGACCGTTTCCCATTGGCATATCCATTAAATGCGAGGCTTACTTCAATAATTGAGTCGAGAAATGGTGTATACGTTTCTACAGGACTCTCCGGTGCCTTTTTGTTAAGAGCGCCGATGTGTTCAGAAGAAAAGCTTTCCATGATAAGAATTACAATATTTGGATCCGCTGAATTCGAAAAAGTGAAATGCAAACCGGGTTTAAACCCGTTATGTAAAGGTGAATAGATGTTGTTAAGTGATTCTTCATCAGGAAAGTATTCAACATAATTTAATGCTGGTTTTCCATATGTTTTAGCTATTGAAAAAGGTGTATTTAATACGAGAGGTGTGTTTTTAGCATTTGTATACTCGCCGGCATTGATAATACTTACAGGCCTCAATTGAAATCCGCCGCGAATTCCAATAATGGTAAAAAAGCCAAAGATCAAAAACCAGATAGTGTTAATTAAATAATAAGCCAGTGCCGGAAGTTTGGATTTTTTATTGCTGATTTTAACTGAATGGATGAGGAAGATGGTTATCGTTGAAAAAACAATCCATAAGACAAAAGGAAACCAGAAATCTTTTAAAAATTGAATGAATAAGGGAGTATAATCATCTCCTGTGCCTAGCATGCTTATAATATCACCGGTCATTCGCTTTCCTGTGAACCTGACATAGATGACATCTATAAAATTAAGCATAAAAGCTACAATGATAAAAATTGAAAATTGGAGGTTATTAATAGCCTGAAACGCCTTATTATTCCTGAAATGGAATGGAATGGTGTTAAAAAAAATATACGGCGTTGCAATGATACACAACGTCGATATATCAAATCGAACCCCATAGATTAGAATACTGATAAACTGGTTGAATGAAAGATCTTCCCAGTAAGAGAGATTGAAGAAAAAAATCATTATCCTTGACAGGGTCAGGAAAAACAAGACGATCAACAACCTGATAAACAGAACGGCCAGTATATTTCCCGAGTAGAAATGATTTTTTTTCATGGATGAAAAGAATGTTTTTTCAATGTTTTAGAATTGCAAAACATTCACTATTCGTATTGCCTCCGTAGCTTTATTACCAGCTTCGTCCTCTACATTGTAATAAACATGATAGTTATATCCCTGCGTGTTTGGGTCCACAAAATTGGTAATTTCAATTTTGCCGGTGATGTCACCATCCTCTTCATCGTAGGCTGTTGCACCCGGATCAACATAAGGCTCCCCGAGTTGATGTGTTAATGGATTGTCTCCTAAAATAGTGATAACCGGAGGATTGTTGTCTTTTTCTTTACATCCCTGATTCATTAACATCCCAACAAATAAAATGAAAATTAGCGGAAATATTTTTTTTAGCATTTTTTATAGGTTAATAGATGTACGATGTAAAAATAATCAAAAAAAAGAGACAGAAAGCAATATTCGAGTAATTAAGCTTTCTGTCTCCCTGATATTTTATGAATACTTAATAATCCACGAATTATTAAGAATGGTTTTACTGCTGTACTTTCACCGAAATAGAGATCGAGCCGGCTGCTCCGGGGATAATTTCATCAATCAAAATCATTCCTTTTTTACCACTGGCAGTGATGAAACCAAGCATATCGCCTGCCTCAAGCCCATCTTCTGTATTGCTGATCCTGGAACTATCGACACCTGTTTCAGTTTGTTCAACAATGATTGTGTCATCTGTAATATCACCCCAGTTGATAGTTGTTTCATCTAGTTTTTTAAACCTGGTATTATTTCTTTGAGCCCAGGTATCCAAACCATTTGGACCGGTAAAGACAAGAGCAGCTTTACCATCATCAGGAGCAGCAAGAGTTGCTCCAAGAGTTGCTCCGAAAAAGTAGACAAGGTCAACCTTTTCTGAATTAACTTTAGCATCAGCAAGCATATATACGGTTCCGTCGATAGAAGCAAATGAGCTACCGGTATCGTTATTATCATATGAACCCAACCATTTCTGTGTGAAGAAATTGATAGGTCCTGCTACACTTTCTGTGGTTATGTTCAAACTTATCTCGTTCGATATCCCTTTTTCATCCGTAACTTTAAATGCAATACGTTCCACTCCTTCCACAGTTAATGCCAGAAAACTTACATTAAGGTCATAATGATCAACGTTTAGTGCAGTGTCCCAACTAAACCAGGTCTGGTTGTCAAAAGTCCTGGATATATTCAGGTTTGTCAGGGTCGCAGCGGAAGTGGTATTTGATGAAGCAGTAATGCCAATAGTGAATGCTTCCAGGGTATTTAATGTGGCGTCTTGTGAAATATATGTTGCACCGCCTTTAAAGGAGATGTTTGGCGGGCCATCTTCGTCGTCGTCCTTCTTACACGATGTCATAAAAGTTGCACCGGCTAATAAAATAATTGCTGTCAAATAAATAATCCTTTTCATAATGATTTGATTTAGTTAGTGTTAATGAACAATTTGAAAAACAAATGCAAAGGTAATTATTTCTATAAAACGCAATGATCGTTTATTATTATTTTTTATCGAATTTTTTTCATATTTTAATTAATGAATTTTAAGTTTTGTTATAAATTTGAAGACTTGTTTTTGGATTAGGAAACTTTTGAAAATAATTAAAAAAAAAAAGAGTTGAAAAAGATTATTCAAGTAGGAAATAAAGGGCCCCGGGTCCGCTCTGATTGTTTCATCACCTTGTCATTGGAAGAAACAGGTGGGCGACAGATCAGGTTAGAAAGTAAGGTGAAAGCACTTTTTGGAGATATCATTATCAAAGACACCGAATCAATACTGGATTTTTTCAATATTGAGCATTGTAGTTTGCATATTGAGGATTCCGGATCGTTGCCATTTGTTTTGGCTGCCCGCCTTGAAGCAGCCATCAAGGCCTTGTTAAAGAGCGACAAGGAATATTTGCCTCTATTGATTGAAGAAAACCGCTACCAGACAACAAAAAATCAAAATCGTTTTTCCAGGTTGTATCTTCCCGGAAATACACCCAGCTTGATGATCAATGCAGGTATTCATAAACCTGATGGGGTTATTCTTGATCTGGAAGATGCTGTTGCACATGATAAGAAGCAGGAAGCACGTTTTTTGGTCAGGAATACATTACGTCAACTTGATTTTTATGGCGCTGAACGAATGGTGAGGATTAATCAGGTACCTGGTGGTCTTGACGACCTTGAGTTTATTGTTCCTCACAATGTTAATCTTATCCTTGTGCCGAAATGTGAACATGCGGAGCAGGTTCACCAGGTGAACAAACGGATTAAAGCTATTAAAGAAAAATCTGCTATTAAAGGAAATATTTGGCTGATGCCTATTATTGAAAGCGCTCTTGGTGTTATCAATGCATATGAGATTGCATCGGCAGCTGAAAATGTTGTTTCATTGGCTATCGGGCTGGAGGATTATACAGCTGATCTGGGGACAAGCAGAACAAATGAAGGAACAGAGTCTTTTTTTGCGCGTAGCAGGGTAGTGGTGGCATGCCGGGCAGCCGGAATTCAGCCAATCGATTCCGTATTTTCCGATGTAAGCGATATGGAAGCATTGAAAGAAAACGTTCTTAGATCAAAAGCGTTGGGTTTTGATGGCATGGGTTGTATCCATCCAAGGCAGATTAGGGTTATTCACGATAATTTTGCACCTCAACAAAAGGAAATAGATAAAGCAAAGAAAATTGTTAATGCTTTTATGGAGGCACAGGAAAAAGGTTTGGGCGTTGTTTCGCTCGGAACAAAAATGATTGATGCACCCGTTGTTAAGAGAGCTCAAAACACCATTAATTTGGCTGTAAATATGGGCAAATTATCAAAAAACTGGAGGAATGAAGAATAATGATGAAAAAGTATGATAAATTGGAAAGGAATGCAATAGGACGAATGGTCCCTACTATCATAAATGGCAGAGAGCATGTTCCGTTTCAGGGAGTTGGAAAATTCAGGCCCACAGGAAGGAAAGCAGCTCCACTTATTGCAACTTGTGCTGACTATCCCGACGATGGTAATAAATTAGTTGAGTCGTTAAGGGAAGCACTTGTGAAAAGTGGTTTAAAGGATGGAATGACCATTTCGACCCATCATCATTTCAGGAATGGGGATCTTATCGCTAATCAAATTTTTGACATTGCACACGATCTGGGTGTAAGAGACCTGAGATGGTATCCATCAGCCTCCTTTCCCTGCCATGAGCACCTTATTAAATATTTAGAAGATGGTACCATTAATAGAATAGAAGGAAGTATGAACGGCCCTCTTGGGAAATTCTGTTCTGAAGGTAATATGAAAGGAATGGGTGTTTTGCGATCTCATGGGGGGAGGTATCAGGCTGTTCAGGATGGTGATGTGCACATTGATGTTGCTGTGATCGCAGCCCCTACAGCCGATGCTTTTGGTAATGCCAACGGTGTTGACGGGCCGGCAGCCTGCGGGCTGTTAGGTTTTGCATTAGCTGATTCACAATACGCTGATAGAGTGATTGTTGTGACTGATAACCTGGTGCCATTTCCATGTATTCCATGGCAAATACATGGAAATTATGTTGATTATACCGTGAAAGTTGATCAGGTTGGAATACCTGAAAAGATCATTTCAGGAACAACACGTATTACAAAAAGCCCTGACAGGTTATTGATGGCTGAAATGACTGCCGAATTTTGTGATCAGGCAGGAATAATCAAAGATGGATTCTCTTACCAGGCTGGTGCCGGTGGAACGGCATTGTCGATTGGTAATTATTTTGCTGATCTGATGAGAGAAAGAGGTGTTAAAGCTCGATTTATCAGAGCCGGAAGCAATAAATATCCGGTTCAGATGCTTGAAGAGGGATTGGTCGATTATATTCTTGATGGCCAGACATTCGATTTGGAAGGTGTTCGGTCAATGCGCGAAAATCCTGGTCATATAAATACAAGCCCCTTTACCAGTTATAACTATCATGGGAAAGGAAATTTTTCCACCATGGTAGATGTAGTCATCCTTGGCGCGACAGAGGTGGATGTTAATTTTAATGCAAACGTAGTTACACACTCTGATGGATACCTGCTTCATGGCATGGGTGGATGGCAAAATTGTTTATTCTCTAAATGTACTATCCTGCCTATTCCTCTCTTTAGAGACCGTATTCCTGTTATTAAAGATGAAGTAACCACTATTTGCGGGCCGGGTGAATTGATTGATGTGATCGTTACCGAAAGGGGTATTGCTATCAATCCGTTAAGAAAGGATTTAATTGAAAAGTTAAAAAACACAGACCTTCCTGTTAAAACAATAGAGGAATTAAAGGACGAAGCAGAAAAGATATGCGGTGTACCTCCAAAACCAGAGTTAGATGACGAATTAGTGGCCGTCATCAAATGGGTTGACGGGACAATTATTGATGCCGTGAGAAAGGTAAAAACCAGTTGACAGTTGACGGTTGACAGTTGACAGTTGGCAGTTGACAGTAGGCAGTAGGTCGTACTGCGTGCTGTGGTTTTCAGATTAATCAACTTTCATTACCAAACAACTGGCAAGCATATCATGTAAGGCCTGTTTTTTAGGAGTAAGTCCTGCCATGATATAACCTATCATGAAAATCATTCCTGACAGTATTTTGCCAAAATACCTTCCGGTAGCGCGGAGAAAAGAAATTCGGTTGCCATCCATGTCCGTTACCTTAATTCCTAAAGCCATCTTACCGAGAGTTCCTTGTTTTGAAGAAGACTCCATAAGGGCAAAATAAAGCCAGGTAACAACAATAGAAATCAAGGCGGTGAAGAATATCAATCCAAATAAAGAAGCTATCGCACCTAAAGGTATTTCGTCATTAAAAAAAGACAACTCTGATAGTTTAAATATTGAGAATCCTAAAAATGCCCACATTGGGATTAGAATGATAAAATTAACAAAAGATATGATGATATCATCAATAATGTAAGCCAGGAATCTCCACCAAAACCCAGCATAAGTGGTTGTCTGAGGTGTTGCACTAACAACTTGTTGTGTTTGATTTTCCATAATAAATTAGTTTAAAGTTTAAAGTTCAAGGTTCAAAGTTAATAATTTATAGTTCAAAGTTAACCTTAAACCTTGAACCTTGAACCTTGAACCTTGAACCTTGAACCTTGAACTGAGTAATTTCTTCAAAGATAATAAAATCAATTTATTTTGGTGGAGACCGGGTAATTTATTGCTATCCCTTATTATCCATTCTCAGACTTTAGGCACTTTAGTTCACTTTAAGTACTGTTTAGCCACTATTATTATTATCGGTATAGAAAGAAAGCATACTTTTGCAAAAAATATCAAAATGAAAATGGAATTTATAAAATGTCTTTAAGAAAACTAAGAAATATAGGAATTGCCGCTCACATTGATGCAGGCAAAACAACTGTTACCGAAAGAATTCTTTTCTATACAGGGATAAACCGGAAAATAGGGGAGGTCCACAACGGAGAGGCAACCATGGATTTCATGAAGCAGGAGCAGGAAAGAGGAATTACCATTGCCTCTGCAGCCATATCCTGTAGCTGGGAAGGTACACAAATAAATATTATTGATACACCCGGACATGTTGATTTTACAGTTGAGGTAGAAAGATCTTTGAGGGTTATTGATGGAATGGTGGCCCTGTTTTGTGCGGTTGGAGGTGTTGAGCCTCAAAGCGAAACAGTTTGGAATCAGGCAGATAGATATCGGGTGCCACGAATCGCGCTTATAAATAAAATGGACCGTTCTGGCTCTGATTTTAGCGAGGTCGTTTCCCAAATGAACAAATACCTCGATGCTAATGCAGTTCCATTTCAGCTTCCAATGGGGGCAGAAGAAGATTTTGCCGGCATTATTGATGTTATTGAAAGAAAAGCATATTTTTTTCAGGAGTATGAACGGAAAGAATCTGAGATTCCTGCAGAATATATAGAAAAATGTAATCTGGCGAGAAATTTAATAGTTGAAAAAATTGCTGATTATGACGATAAGATTATGGAATTATACCTTGATGATCAGGAAATTCCCGTTGAACAACTTAAAAAAGCTGCCAGATCGGCTACATTGAAGTTGATGATTACACCTGTTTTTTGTGGTGCAGCATATAAAAATAAGGGTATTCAACTCCTTCTTAATTCTATTATCGATTTTCTGCCTTCACCAATTGATGTAGGTGCTATTGTTGGGATGGATGTTGATGACCCTGAAAAAACCCATACGCGTTGTCCTTCACCAAATGATCCCTTTGCTGCACTGGCCTTTAAACTTATTAATGATCCCTTCGTTGGCCAGCAAACTTTTATAAGGGTGTTTTCCGGTACGCTGAAAAGCGGAATGCAGGTGTTTAATTCAACTAAAAGTAAAAGTGAGAGGGTAGGCAGGATTTTTAAAATTCACGCAAAAGACCGGGCAGAGGTCAATAGTGCCGGGCCTGGTGATATTGTAGCCCTTGTTGGAATGAAACTTACTAAAACCGGCGATACCTTATGTACGGCCGATAGTAAAATTCACCTGGAATCAATTCATGTTCCGCCAACAGTTATTGAACTTAAAGTGTTGCCTTCAAAACAAAAAGACCAAACCAAGCTTGGTGAGGCGTTGCATAAACTCTCAAATGAAGACCCCTCTTTTAATGTTCGATATAATGAGGAAACAAGCGAAACTGTGGTTTCCGGCATGGGCGAACTTCATCTTGAAATTATTGTTGACAGGATAAAGCATGAGTTTAATGTTGAAGTAGATGTTAGCGAACCTTCCGTTGCCCTCAGAGAAACAATTACTACCGAAATAGAAAGTAATTATAAACATTCAAAACAAACCGGAGGTAAAGGCCAATATGCCCATACTGTCATGCGCATTGAACCTAATGATGGAAATGGTTATGAATTCGTTGATAAGATAAAAGGTGGAGTGATTCCTTCCGAATTTATTCAGTCGGTTAATAAAGGAATTAAGAAAGCATTGGCGGAAGGTATTTTGGCGGGATACCCGGTAGTTGATGTAAAAGTAGTGCTTCTCGACGGCAGCCACCATGCTGTTGACTCCTCCGACAGGGCATTCCAAACCTGCGCATCCATTGGTTTTAAAAAGGGATTTATGAAAGCCAATCCTATTCTTAAGGAACCGGTGATGAAGATCGAAATAAATACACCTGACGAATATATTGGAAGCATTGTTGGCAATTTTAATAAACGCCGTGGAAGGGTTGAATCAATGCGGAGATATAGAAAAGGTTCCCAGAAACTCAATGGTTTTGTTCCATTAATGGAAATGTTTGGGTATGCCACTCAGCTTAGAAACTTATCGAGTGGAAGAGCAAACTTTTCTATGGAGTTTTTTAAGTATATGCCTGTTACAAAGGCTGTACAAGAAGAGGTATTAAAAAAGAAGGAAGAACAAAAAAGAGAAGAAAAATAACAATTGATTTAAATTGAATTCAGACATTCAACATCGAATTGTTCAATTATTTAAACAGTGGGCAGGTAGTGAACCGGCAACAGTAATACCTATTGCAGGATCAGGCTCGCCCAGGAAGTATTTTCGCCTGAATGACGGTTCTCAAACCGCTATTGGCGTGTATCATACAGATGAAGCTGAAAACAGAGCTTTCATTGAATTTTCAACGCATTTCAGAAAGCATGAATTGGCTGTTCCTGAAATTTATGCCGCCAACCTGGATCACCATATCTATTTACTTCAGGATCTGGGAGATACCTCTCTTTTTTCACTGGTTGAACAAGCTAATAATTCCGGAGAACTTACGGAGAAGGTTATTGATCTTTATAAAAGATCGCTTGAGCAATTAGTTCGTTTTCAGGTTATTGCAGGAAAAGATCTTGATTATTCTTTCTGTTACCCCAGAGCCTCGTTTGACAAGCAATCAATTTTCTGGGATTTGAATCATTTTAAATATTATTTCCTGAAGTTAACAGGGATAAATTTCGATGAACAAAAGCTGGAAGATGATTTTCATACACTGACTGATTATCTGCTGCAGGCAGATGGCCAGTTTTTTATGTACAGAGATTTTCAGTCACGTAATATAATGATATTGAATAACTCTCCTTATTTTATTGATTATCAAGGAGGAAGAAAGGGTGCTTTACAATATGACCTCGCCTCATTGCTGTTCCAGGCAAAAGCAATGTTACCATTTGATGTACGTGACCAATTGTTGTATTATTACCTGGATAAACTGGAAGATTATATTCCTGTCGATCATGATAAGTTTATCCGGTTTTACCATGGTTATGTTTTGATCAGGATTATTCAGGTATTGGGGACATATGGATACAGGGGATTATATGAAAATAAATCCCATTTTATCCAGAGTATTCCTTACGCTTTAAAAAACCTTGAATGGTTGTTAGCCAATATTTCATTACCTGTTGATCTTCCCGAGCTATGGCGCTCACTGCAACAAATTTTGAGAAATGAAGATCAGTTTGCTCATTCAGATGACAGGCGGGGTTTAAAAGTGATTGTTAACAGTTTTTCTTATAAAAAGGGAATTCCAAAAGACAAGTCAGGCCATGGAGGAGGCTATGTTTTTGATTGCAGGGCTTTACCCAATCCCGGCAGGGAGGAGAAGTATAGGTTCCTCTCCGGAATGGATGAACCCGTAATTGAATTTCTCAATGCCCAACCTGACGTAGAAAAGTTCCTAAAAAGTATCTACACAATCATCGACCAAACTGTTGAGACATACCTTAACAGAGGCTTTTCCAATTTAATGGTTAGTTTTGGATGCACCGGTGGTCAGCATCGGTCGGTATTTTGTGCGGAGAAGCTAATGCAACATCTAATTGATAAGTTCTCAATTGACGTTTCACTTAAGCATCAGGAAGAGGAGAATTGGGTTAGGAAGTAATTTGAGAATTGATGGATTATAGTAACAAGTTGGTGGTAATGGTATAAAGACTAGATTATAAAATATTACAATATTAACCAATGAAACAGACAAAGAGAATTTCTTTAATGCTAATAAGCGTATTATTACTTATTGCATGTTCTTCAACTAAAAATCTATCAGATACAAATTCTAATGCTATAGATGGATCTTCGTTTGAAAAAGCAATAATTGTAAAATCAGTTAAAGCTGAATATGAGTGGCTTGCTGATAACTACCCTGGATATAAAATGAAAATGCAAGCATTGACAAAGCATAAGAATAAACACTATGATATCTTGAGCATTGAGACTGCTGATGGAGTTGAGAAAGATGTATATTTTGATATCTCAAGATTTTATGGAAGATTTTAATTGAAACCACTACCACCAATAACAGCAAATATAACTAAGCCGGGTGAAAGTGCTATATTTGAGGTAAATGCAACTAATAAAATTAATTAATGGTCGATACAAAAGTGACTCGGAATAACCGTCCTACTTATATTTGCGTACCGTTACCATGGGAAAGGTGAATATCGAGGTAAATAAAACCTATCAAAAATAACAGGCAAAAGCATATGCAAGCAATGATCCTGGCAGCAGGTATTGGCTCAAGATTAAAACCATTAACCGATAATAAGCCAAAAGCTTTGATAGAGGTTAATGGAATCCCAATGCTGGAAATCCTAATCAAACGATTAATCCGCTTTGGATTTACAAAGATTATCATCAATGTCCACCACCTGGCTAACCAGATAATTGATTTTCTTAAAGTGAATGATAATTTTGGGATTGAGATCCTGATTTCAGATGAAAGTAATCAGTTGCTGGATACAGGCGGGGCTATATTTCATGCCAGGCAGCTCATCGGTAATGACCTTCCAATGTTGATCCATAACGTTGATGTTTTGACGGAGATAGATTATCAGGAATTCTATTCTTTTCATATAAAAAGCAATGCCTTGGTTTCACTTGCTGTTCAAAAACGCTCAACCAACAGGTATTTTTTATTTGACAAGAATAATATTCTTTGTGGATGGAAGAATGATAAAACGGGTGAAACGAAACAGAGTAGGAAAATCACAGGTCAGGTCGTTCCTATGGCCTTTAGTGGTATTCATATAATTGGACCCGGTTTTTTTGAAAAAGTCCTGGCAAATAATTGTCTGCCTTTTGATGATGTTTGTTTTTCCATTATTGATGTTTATCTTTGTTTAGCTGCCCGGAATAAGATTAATGCTTTCGATCACACCGGAACACTTTTCCTGGATATGGGCAAGCATGAAAACCTGCAAAAGGCAGCACGCATATTGAAAAATAGTATTTAAATAACAGATACGCCATGTCAGTTTTTCTTGATAAGATCAGTTCATATTTAATTGATAATCACCTGGATTCGCTGGACAAGGTTTGTGTTGTGCTTCCCAACAGAAGAGCAGGGCTGTTTCTGAAAAAGTACCTGTCGCAGCGGATCAAAAAACCGATATGGATGCCTGCGGTTTTTGGGGTTGAAGATTTTATTCTTGAATACTCAGGTTTTCAGTTATT
>JAGLWB010000286.1 GCA_023133655.1 Bacteroidales bacterium | reverse complement strand
ACCAGTCAAATGTAACACCTGACTGGACTACCTTACTTTTTTATCTTATCTAATGCTTCAAGGCGTTTCAATACCGGTGGATGTGAATAATGCACAAAAACATATGCCGGATGAGGACGTAAATTACTCAGGTTGTTAACCGATAACTTCTTCAAAGCAAGTTGCAAAGCCTCCGGGTCATAATTCACTCCGGCAAAACGATCAGCCTGATATTCATTCTTTCTCGACAGAATATTATCAAACAAACCAAGGATCATAGATATCGGGCTGTAAAGTATTCCAAATGCCAAAATACCCAGGTGAAAACTTCCTTCTGATGCTCCGAGAGCTTGTGATAACATAGGTTTACT
The DNA here is from genome assembly GCA_023133655.1 of Bacteroidales bacterium. GTDB lineage: Bacteria > Bacteroidota > Bacteroidia > Bacteroidales > JAGONC01 > JAGLWB01. The sequence goes on along the minus strand of JAGLWB010000286.1, from coordinate 4,698 downwards.
TATAAACAAAGAAAGAATAAACAACATCAGGCCAGTCTGCAAAATTGATAATAGCATCCCTGTTTGCGTATGCTTCTTTTTATAATGCCCTATCTCATGAGCCAGAACAGCAACAAGTTCACTTGTTGTATGATCTTCTATTAACGTATCGTACAAAACAATCCTTTTTTTGGCTCCAATACCACTGAAATAGGCATTAGCCTTTCCTGAACGCTTCGAGCCGTCGATAACATAAATATCTTTTAGTTTAAATCCGACTGATTTTGAAAAAGACTGAATTGCACTCCGTAATTCTCCCTCTTGTAAAGGAGTTTGCTTGTTGAATAATGGCACGATCAGTGTAGAGTAGAACATGGTCATAAATAACATAAACAGGGTAATAGCAGCCCATGCGATCATCCAGAAATAAGGCCCTGTTGATTCATAAATCCAAATGATCAAGGCAAGCAACCCGCCACCAATAATGGCTCCAAGGAAGAGCCCTTTGATTTTGTCAAGAATGAAAGTTTTGACGGTCGTTCTGTTAAACCCAAATTTTTCTTCAATGACAAATGTACCGTATATTGAAAATGGGGTTGACAATATATCAGACGCAAAGCCTAATAAACCAAAAAACAACAAGGCCATAAGAATCGGATTAACAGTGTATTGCCTAACAAGATTATCCACCCAGGCAAACCCGTTAAACAAAAGCATCAATAGCATGGCAATAAAAGATATGGTGGCCGTAATAGTTGAGAATTTATGGTTTACCCGCTCGTAATCCTGCGACTTTTTGTACTTATCTGAATCATATATACCCTCGAGCTCTTGTGGTAATTGATCACTCCAAAAGGTTGAATTCAGGAAATCAAGAATGCGCTCAACAACGAACCCAAAAATCAATAATGCTATAATAATAATTAATATTGTATTTGCCATAACCTATATATTTATGTCACTCCTATCCTAAATATATCCTACCAAATCATACACAAGATATCCCACTGTTTCGTGTAGCAACAATCGCCAAAAAATGAAACTGTCCAGTTGCGGAATAAAAAGGTGTTCAATATCGGTTCTTCTTTTATTTACATTTTTATCAGTAGGAAATGGTGCTGCCATAATTCCTTCTTTTTTGAAACATGCCAGTGAACGACGCATATGCATGGAAGAAGTGATCAACAAAACGTTACCTCCCGGACAACAATCTTTCATTAGTTTTGCACTGTTCACCGCATTTTCATGGGTGTTGTCAGATACTGAGTCCACCATAATAACAGAATCCGGTATCCCAATCGAAACGAGATACATTTTCAAAAAAGCAGCTTCATATTTATCTCTTTGAAAAAGATCGCCAGGGCCACCAGAGATTAATATTGTCTTCAGTCTTCCTCTAAAATATAAATCGGCTGTTTGTATAATTCGATCGCTGTTACTCCTAAAAATCAATCTATCGTATGATCTGTCAAGGTTTACCATATTCCCTCCAAGCACTACACCAACATCATACTGTTTATCAAGGCTTTGATATCTGGCCATTGGCATTTCCCATATCCTGATAAATTCATCGACAATAAAATGATTGGAAAAAAAGTAAAATAGGATAATCACAACGATCAGTAGCCGTCTTGTCACCTGACGCCTTTTAATAAATAAGGCAACCACAATAAGGATTAATATCCAAAAAATCGGATTCAATAAATATGATATTACTTTTGAAATTATGAAAAACACGCTTAAACTTTATATTTTTATCTATTCCCTGATGCCTTTTAATATGATCCCAGGTATTTTCTGATAAACCACTCAACACTTAACAATCCAATAATCATAATCAGTACCCAAATGATATTAGTCAATTCATTGTATCGTTTTTGTGAAAAAGTAATGGTTTTGATATCTCCTCTTTCTTGCAATAAATCAACGAACTGTTCCATCTGTTGTGGAAATAACATTTTACCATCCCCTTTTCTTGCCAGATTAAATAACAGGTTGTGATTGGCCACTGTATTAATTTTCTCAATGATCATCGATTCAACTAAAAATTCTCCCTGCTCAGTATAAATTTCATCGCCAACAGTAACCCTGGCGGTATAGGAATAACTGCCAACAGGAAAAATACCAGCATCTATTACATATCCTTTTCCTTTCCTGCCAAAAGCATAAGAGAACCTGTTATGCTCTATATCCAATACCTCAAGCTCTACCTCAGGGGCATTGATCAACTCGTAACTTTTATTGTAAACTTCAGCATTAAGCGTTACAGGTTCGTTTTCAATAAATCTGTTTTTTGAAATAATCCTGAAATAGCGCTTGTCCTCTCTGACCGACAGGTATTGAATAATTCTATTGATCAATTCGTTAAACGCCTGATGATCTTCACTCTGCGAATAATTAAACAACCGCCACCTCCAAATCCCTTCACCGGTAATAATGCCTGTTCGCCTATCCTGTTCCTGATTAAAAAGCAATAAAGGAATTTCTGTGGTCACTTTTCCAATTTTTTGGTGTAACAAAACATTAGAGGTGGGAAGAAGTTTATATTGACCAAAAGGGGCAATTAACGGAGGGGCCTCCTCAAGCATTTGTTTTGTTTTGCCGGGCAGTTCAAACAATACGAAGTCGTTGTTCATGACTGGCATCGCTTCGTTGTAATTGGCATTTTGAGTATTAATTGTGAGGCCGGTGTTAAGCTGGTTGAAAGAAGCAATGCCTGATCCAGAGCTCAAAATAAACCAAACAGGAACCTGGGCGCTATTGATATTTGATAAGATACTGGAATAAGGCCTGTTCAAAGCCGGGATCTGATGTAAAATTATTAAATCATAGCCGGAAACCGGTTCAAAAAAATCTTTAGCAGGATATTCCTCAACCTGGAAATGATAATTACTTTTTATAGCCTGTTTTAATGCAGATACATCGGGATGCGGAGCGTCATAAAGAAGAAGTATTCGTTGCCGGGCGTCCAAAATATCAATAAACATATCAACTCTGTTATTATCGGCACTTACCTCTTCTTCCAGGGCGCTGAGTTGAACACGATATCGTTGCAAACCACTCTCTTCTGCTTCGATTTCAACTAATACGCTCTGCACAAAATTATCGTCAGTAAAATCAATATATTTTGAAAAAACCACTTTTCCACCCCGGCTGATGCTTAGCTTGCTTCTATTTCCATTTAGCTCGTTAGCCTTTATGATAACTTCAACAGGGAATTTATTTCCCAGATATGCGATTTTGTTGTAATTGACGCTGGATAAAATAACATCTTTTCGAAGATTTGTATCCCCAAGAGCAAGGGTATATACCGGAAAATTAATATTATTCATTGCATATAAAGGGTCAAGACCCTGATTGTAAATACCATCAGTTGCAATGATCAGTGCTCCAACGTTCCGGTTGGCGTACATATTCTCAATATCTTTGAATAATATTGAAAAATCTGTAAGCTTCTCTTCAAAAAAATCAGTTTGGTTTAAAAAATCTCCATTCAGTCTTTGAAATCGTTCACCAAAAGTAAAAGCTTTTACATCATAATTTTCTAACAGATTATGGTATAAATTATTAAGGGATTGAATGTATTCAGTACGATAATACGCTGAATCACTGGATAATATGATTGACTGAGAGTTATCCTGAACAATTAAAATGACAGGGTTATCATATGATTTTGTAACTGACTTAATCAGCGGTGAAAGCAAAAGAAAGGCAATAATACTAACAGTTACAAATCGGATAACGCCCATTATGGCATTCAACCAGCGTGGAAAGTCTTCGTGTCTATTCCTGAAATATAGAAGCAAAGCGTAAGAGAGTCCGGTTGCAATACAAAACAGAATAAACCAGAATGAAAAGTCGATAACAATACTTAATATCAATGCCGGGCAAGTTGAGGTTATTATCTGCTAATTATAATTATTAATCTTCAGATCTGTCATAATTGAATATCCGGTTAATTTCCCATTAGGCCGGTAAGTCTCACTACGAACAACACCAACATCTTTGGCATACCAATCAATGCCCTTTGACGACACCTTCATAATACTCTTAACTACAACATCATAGGATATTTTAACACAGGAAAAGGTACCTGCAGGAGTAGTAATTTCCTCTGTCCCCTCAACCTTTCTATTGTTGATGTTTACAGTTAATGTCATAAATGAGACTCCTTCCGAAGCAATAGAGACCTTAACATACCCATCTTTCAACTCCGTCCCTTGCCTGAGGCCGGAAGGCATATCCAGATTTTCAGCCTCGACTGACAATTCCATACCTTCAAATGATTGCATCATTTGCTCGTCGAGGAATTTCTCCATGTCAATATAAAAAATACCATCTTCACAATACATTTCCATTTCTCCATCCATTACGGGTTCTTCTTTATCATCAAAAGTATTTATTTTCACAGCCACCGATGTTCGATTTCCTGTGACCTCTTTTTTCAGAACCGTATATTGTGTGATGCTTGTTAATTTTCCCTTTTTATCATAATTTTTCATTTCCATAAAAGCCCCTTCCTGCATTGGAAAATAGGCCTCACAATCCTGAGCTGTTACTAACGTGCTTAATGACGTTAGTAATAACGCAATACCAAAATACCTGATCGATTTTTTCATAACAATTTTTTTTTTGAATTACATATTACTATTTGCTGCTGACTGCCGACTGCTGACTGCCGACTGCCGATCCGCCTGAGGCGGACGTCGCTTCGCTCCG
>JAGLWB010000285.1 GCA_023133655.1 Bacteroidales bacterium | reverse complement strand
AACCTTAAACTTTGAACCTTAAACTGTTAGCTTCTTTTTATTATCGCATTGACTGAAGTTGTTAACTCTCTCCATGACTTCGTAAGTTCCTTGAAAAATGATTTGCCCAGTTCCGTAATTTCATAATATTTACGAGGAGGGCCTGACCGTGATTCTTCCCAGTAATATGTCATAAACCCTTCGTTTTTTAGTCGTGTTAACAGAGGATACATTGTACCTTCTACCACTATCAATTTGGCTTCTTTGAGTGTCGAAAGTATGTCTGATGCATAAGCTGCTTTGTGAGATACTATCGACAGGATGCACATCTCCAGTACCCCTTTTTTCATTTGGGCATTTGTTTTTTCGATATTCATGCGGCAAATATAAAACAAAAAATAGTAATATGCAATACATAGTACCAAATAAATTAAAATATTTTGCAATGCATGATACCTGATAGATATTAAATCATTGATCGTTAGGCTGTTGAGCTGTTATTTCGTCATCCGGTTATTTATAAAATCGTATGTGGTGTATCAATTTAACCGGACGATTCTCTTTGAAAAAATTGTCACTAATATTCCTCTGGTAACCATAAACAGCATCAGTGCGAACCACAGGCTGTGATTCCCCCAAAACGGTGTGGTTATGAAATAGGCCGGGAATTACACTGGAACGCCATGCAAGATTACCACAAGGCACTCGGTGAGCAGCAGGAAATCAATGTACTTCTTGAATAACCTGGACAATATCCCCACCTCTCATTAATGCTTTTTCATTATCTGGGATGAGATGGTGGTAACGATGGGGGAGAGACTTTTTCAATCCAAGGATTACGTTATCCATTTTAACAAGTGGTTTTATTTTCAGGTAGCCCCCTAAAACGATCATATTAAATATTTTGGCCATGCCCATTTTGGATGCTTCATCGGAAGCATCCACTCTGAAGATATTTATATCCTTTCGTGTTGGATGATGTGAAATGCCATGACCATCATATACCAGTGTACCTCCGGGTTTAACTGTTGGCTCAAATTTATCCATTGATTGCTGGTTGAGAATAATAGCCGTATCAAATTGATTCAGAATTGGTGAACTAATACGTTCGTCACTGAGGATTACCGTAACATTTGCAGTTCCACCCCGCATTTCAGGGCCATAGGATGGCATCCAACTTACTTCCTGATCTTGCATGATGCCTGAATAGGCAAGTATTTTTCCCATTGATAGTACACCCTGACCACCAAATCCGGCAATTATTATTTCTTCAGTCATTTTTCTGTATTGTTAATCTGTTAATCGTTAATCATTACGCCATCCACCTTAATATCTCCAAGCGGATAAAAAGGGAACATATTTTCTTCCATCCAGATATTAGAATCTACTGGTTTCATTTTCCACCCTGAGTTACAGTTAGATACAATCTCAATAAAGCAAATTCCCGGTTTTTTATCTCTTTGAAGCTCAAATGCTTTTTTGATCGCTCTTTTTGCTTTTCTCACATTGGCCGGTTTATGAACTGCCTGCCTTGTTACATAATAAGTTCCCGGGAGCTCGGCTACAAGTTCGGTAATTTTCAACGGATTCCCCATCAGGCGAACATCTCTTCCGTAAGGTGAGGTAGATGATTTCATACCAGGCAAAGTGGTTGGTGCCATCTGTCCGCCAGTCATTCCGTAAATGCCGTTATTTATAAATATTATGGTGAAGTTTTCACCCCTGTTACATGCATGGATCGTTTCGGCTGTTCCAATGGCTGCAAG
>JAGLWB010000284.1 GCA_023133655.1 Bacteroidales bacterium | reverse complement strand
AATACAGATATCCGTCATTTAACACTCAAAATGGACAGTACTGATTTGGAGGAAATCACTCATACAACATATATCAATAATTTACACCCTGTTTATTTTAATGAGCTTCAGGTGACCGGTCCGGGGTGGTATGATTTTAATTTTACCGAACCATTTGAATGGAATGGCTTTTCAAATCTGCTGATTGAATTCAGTTTTGAAAATCCAGAGGCAGGGGATGATATAATATTGGCTGGTGATGAAACTGGATGGAATTGTGGAATCTCTGCAAGCGGTACGAATTATGCCATCAACCTGGATGGTGAGATGGATTTTATTGATCTCCCTGATGATCCCTATTTTAACAGTAATTTTACATTTGAAGCCTGGCTGAACAAAAAAAATAACAACAAATGGAGCAGGGTGTTTGACTTTGGAAATGGGCCTAACCAGAGTAATGTAATTATCACATTTTGTAAAAACACCAGTGGAAACCTATCAATTCATATAAATAATCAAAGCGGATCACAATCATTTGAAACAACTGAGCCATTACCTTTAAACGAATGGACCCATATAGCTGTTTCCCTGGAAAATCATATTGGCTACCTCTATATAAATGGAGACTTTAGCAAATACGGGATGTTACAACAACCTGATAATGTAACACGGACAATTAACTATATTGGTCGAAGCAACTGGGCTAATGATACTTTTGCCAATGGTTTTGTAGACGAGTTCAGGATCTATAATTATGCTCGCACAGATGAGGAGATCAAAGCTGATTATCTTATGGAAATTGATAATCCGCAGGCAAACCCGGGACTGATACTATATTACCAATTCAATGAAGGCGCTGGCGTACAAGTAACAGACCATTCGCTATCGGGCGATCATGGAACATGTTACGGCCTGCCTACATGGTATAAAATACCAGGGCCGGAAACATACCTTGGCTTCCAGCAAAACAATATGCGCCCTCAGATTGTGTTCGAACGCCTGACATATTCCACTATGCAGGAATTAACAGATATCGTTTCCGATTCCCTTCAAAACAGTCAGGTACAGATCATACTTTTTGAAGACTTAGAAGACCCAACAACTCCTACCGACACAATAACAACCTGGCGTGCCGGATATTCATTCGTTTACCAGGAAGGGGAAGTGATCGATACTGTATATTATGATTACACTGAAATACTATACAAAGAGGAGCTTCCTTATTATGGTGAACCTTTTGAAATATTGGATCGTTATGAGATCGGCCGGTTTATCACTCCCTATGGCATTGGTCTCTCGCTTGGAGCTAATGGTTTCAGATGGGTTTACGATGTTACCGACTATGCACATTTACTACAGGGCATGGTCGACATGAATGCCGGAAATCAACAGGAACTCATTGATGTAAAATTTCTTATGATCACAGGAACACTTCCACGTGATGTTTTAGATGTGAACAGGATCTGGGGACAAAGAGCATCCCATTCCTATAAAAATCTTGATAGCAACTTTGTATTATCCAATATCACATTGCCTCTTTTACCGGAAGCTGAACAATTTAAAGTAAAAACACGCATTACCGGTCACGGACATCACAGCAATACAGGTAATTATCCCCACTGTTGTGAATGGAGAGACAATACACATTATTTTCTGGTCAACGATGAAGAAATAGCTAGCTGGCATATATTTCAACACAATGAGTGCGCGTTAAATCCAGTTTTTCCTCAAGGGGGAACATGGCCCGGAGCCAGAGAAGGTTGGTGTCCGGGAGCACCTGTTAAAGACCATGAATTTGAAATAACAGAATATGTTACAGGAGATGAAGTGACACTTGATTACGATATTACGCCGGTCCCTCCCAACAATCTGGGAATGGGAAACGGTAACTATGTGATGGCTATGCATCTTGTTCAATATGCAACATCCAATTTTGATGTAGATATTGAGGTCTATGATGTGATCACGCCCAGTGACTGGGAATATTATTTAAGGATAAATCCCATTTGCTATGAACCAACCGTGGTAATCAGAAATAATGGGAATCAACCTTTGGTTGGATTGAATTTTACATATGGTGTTTCCGGAGGTCCTGTACTGCAATACACGTGGGCAGGTAATCTGGCTCCTCATCACTTTGAGGAAGTTGAACTGCCGGTACCTGACGAATCGTTCTGGTTAGGTGATGGTTCTGATAATTTCTCTGTATCGATAAGTATACCCTTTGGACAGCAAGATGAATATCCCGATAATGATTATTACCAAACGCATTTTAATTTACCTGATCTTTACGATGAACCAATGGTATTGGTGTTAAAAACCAACAACCAGGGATGGAGATATAGTCTGAAAATTACAGATATCAATGAGAATATCATCGTGTACAGGGAAGGCCTGGATAATAATACTATTTATACAGATACTCTTGATTATGCGGATGGTTGTTATACCATTAAACTAACCGATTCTGACAACATGGGACTTTACTACTGGGCATATCCCGGGCAAGGCAGTGGCTATTTGAGGCTTCAGGCCATGGATGAAACTATTATTAAAAATTTCGAGCCGGAATTTGGAAGAACAATCTTCTACCCCTTCAATTTTGGTGAAGTAACTTATATCAGCAATCCAAACCTTGACCAGATTATTAACGTCTATCCTAATCCGGTTACAAAAATTTTAACTATTGATTTTCAGGATCTGGAGGGAAAGGTCGTTTACCAAATTTATAATTCACTCGGGGAGTTGCTAATTACAGAACAGGAACAGATATCAGGGCATCATCTGAAGAAAATTAACATGGATAGTTTCCCATCAGGATTGTATTTCTTACAAGTAAATCACAAACAACTAAACATTCAAAAAAAGATATTAAAACAGTAACTTTAGGCAATTTAGGCACTCTAAACTCAAGGCACTTGTAGTTACAAAGCATTATTTTATGAAAAATGTTACTCGTTTGATAGTTGTTTCTTTTCTCTTTCTTTCACTGAATGGCTGTCAAAATAATGATCATTCATCTTATTTCCGGGAAATTGAGCCTCCCCCTGCCATCCAAATTGCCCGGGAAGAGATCAAAATTGAAGGGGACCTGGGGTCATTTGATTATCAATTATCGACAGAAAATATTGAACAGGGAGTTAAAATAATCACATTAACCCTCATTTCTCCCATTGAAGAAACCCTTTCAACACTATCCCTTGAATGGAGCTTCCCCTCTGTTGACGTTTACTCATTTTGGAATTCAAATATTAACCCTGATAAGGTAACATATTACCGCAACTATGTTACATCCCGTGCATCAAGTCAGGCACCGGTTATTTGCTTTATCAATAACGGCGATCAAAACAGGTTGACATTTGCTTTTTCTGATGCTTTAAACAAGGTAGAAATCAGTACATGGTTGCGGGAGGAAGATGCAAAGTTTTATTGTCGTACTACTTTTTTCAATGAGAAGATGCCTCCAACAAAAGAATACACTGTTCAAATCCGTATTGATAGTCGCAATATCCCTTATTATTCTGCAATAAAAGACGTTTCAAACTGGTGGGCAAGCCTTGATAATTACCATCCGTCACAGGTTCCGGATATGGCTAGAATGCCCATGTACTCAACCTGGTACAGCTTTCATCAAAACCTGGTTGTGGATGAGGTGATCAACGAATGTAAACTTGGCAAAGAAATTGGCCTTGAGGCTGTGATTGTTGATGATGGATGGCAAACACTCGACAATAAAAGAGGTTACAGATATACCGGAGATTGGAAACCGGACAGGATTCCCGACATGAAAGCTTTTGTAGATAGTATTCATTCGGCAGGCATGGACATCCTTTTATGGTATTCGCTTCCATTTATTGGTGAAGAATCAGGTAATTTTGATAAATTCAAAGGGAAATATCTAACCTATTGGGAAAGTCAGGGGACATGGATTCTGGATCCAAGGTATCCTGGGGTGAGGGAGCATATTATCAATACATATGAAACAGCTCTTAATGATTGGAACCTGGATGGTTTTAAGCTGGATTTTCTGGGCTGGTTTACTGCTTTTGATGATACGGAAATGACAGCTAATGATGGAAGGGACTATGCTTCTGTCAATGTCGCTGCCGACCGGCTGATGACCGATATCATGTCCCGTCTCAGGGCAAAGAAACCGGATATCATGATTGAGTTTCGTCAACCATACATAGGCCCGCTGATGCGCAAATACGGTAATATGTTCCGTGCAGCCGACTGCCCGAATATGGAAGTAGTAAATCGTTGCAGGACAACCGACCTGCGGTTACTTTCAGGTAACACGGCCGTTCATTCCGACATGTTCATGTGGTATAAAGATGATGTTGTGGAATCGGCTGCACTTCAAATATTAAATATTCTTTTCAGCGTTCCACAGCTTTCGGTGAAGCTCGATTCTATCCCGGAAGAACATTTCCGGATGGTGAAGTTTTGGATAAACTACTGGAAAGAGAACAGGGAGGTACTGCTTGATGGTGAGTTCATTCCTTTAAAACCGGCAGAATTATATCCTGTTATCAAAGCCAAAACTGCTGACAAACTTATTGTAGGCTTATACAGCGATCAAGTTATAACTATTGACTATTCGACCCCAATAGACATAGATATCATCAATGCCAAACAGAGTGAAGCAGTAATTATTGACCTGCTGAATGATTTTGGGAAGAGGCATGTTATGGTCTTTGACTGTACCGGACAAATAGTTGAAGAGAAAACAATTATCCTGAAAAAGGGGTTGAAAAAATTTATGGTTCCATCGTCGGGGTTGATATCAATTAGTGAGAAATAGTTACGGGTCAAATTACTATTACTATCTGAACATTTCCCGCATTGAATCATATTCCCCCTCCATTAAAGAGATCAACCTGAACTGCACATGGGCCCTCTGCAAATTATGATCCACCCGATTGGTTTTAAAATAAATATCGCCATTCAAATAATCAGTAAGGAAGCGCAATCCAATGATAAAAGTCATATAAAATGGTGAGAAAGCAAGCCATTTCTTTTCGGCAGGAGAAAGAAAATCTTTAGCTTGTTCAAGGTATCCTCTTGAAAAAGCTTTAAAATAATCAAGGTTAAATGATACACGCTGAATATCAGGTTCGTCTTCATCTGCATTATTGGCCAGAATTCGAATGGCATCGCCAAAATCGTAATGTATATATCCCTTCATCACTGTGTCAAGGTCAATCAAACACAAAGCACGACCTTGTTTATCGAAAAGAATATTATTGAGCTTGGTGTCGTTGTGAGTTATTCTTAAAGCTACATTTTTCAACTTCAAATCAGTTATCATTTCCCTCATTTGATCTTTTTTCCTTCCCACAAAGGATACTTCGTTTCCGGCTTTTTGCATCTTTTTCTTTGATGCTAACTGAATTGCCCGGTCAAATTCCATCAATCGTTTCTCCAAATCATGAAAACCCGGGATGGTCTCATGAATAACACCATGATAATCAGAAAGCAAATATTGAAATTTTCCAATGGCCTTACCCGTTTCAAAGGCTTGCTCACTGTTAAGGGTTTTTTGAAAAATTACACTATCAATAACAAAAAGGAAAACCCTCCAATAATTACCAGATGAATCTTTGAAATAAGGTTTTTGATCAACTGTCAATAAAAGCCTGGGTGATTCTCTGCTAGGGTCATTTCCAGGAATATCCTTGAGCTTCTTTGAAAGATGGTTTGTAACATTTTCCATATTCTCCATCAACAGGTGAACGTTTTTAAAAACCCGCTCATTGATTCGCTGCAGAATATACCCCGGCATATCTTTTTCTGATGTTGTAATTCGATAAGTGTCATTAATATGGCCCGACCCAAATCTTTCAATAGAAAAAACGGTTCCAGGTAAGTTAAAATGTGAAATGGCATGTGCTAATTGGTAATATAAAGAGGGATCGATCATTTCCATAAAGAGACAGGATAAATATTTTTTTCAATAAGCCTGTGAATTTTTTTTATTACAATTTCTTTATCTTCCTTATAGGTCATTCCGAACCACTTTTCATTGCTCTCAAGGACTTTAACCTTAACCTTCCCTTCACTGATAAGGTCATTGACAACAGTTGGTATTAAAAACTCTGCTTTGAGGCTATGCACATTTGCTTTTAGGAAAGTTTCAAAGCGATTGGTGAGGTGTTCAAAAAACGAAGGGGTAAATCCCCACATATTCATCGAAACAGAAGTATCATCATCAAGCGGCATCAAAGCACCGTTTTCATCTTCATAAAGTATTCCTTTTTCCATTTGGATGATATGAGTTCTCTCGATAATCTTTTTAAGGTCATTATTATCTCCGGTTTCACATACACCACGCGACACAGATCCGAAATCCGACAATGTATTTTTTAATCTGTATCCGATCAGGCAATACGTTGTATTATTGATTGCTTTTTGCCCGGAAAAAAAAGAGGCTGCCATTTCAAAAGAGCCATAGCCATAAAAGTCATCAGCATTGATAACCACAAACGGTTCATTAACTTTATCCATAGCTGCACGAATGGCATGTCCTGTGCCCCATGGTTTAATACGCCTGGGGTTAAATTTTACATGAGACGGAATATCTTCCAATTCCTGAAAAACAAAATCCGTATGAATTTTATCAGCAAATTTATTCAGGAAGATCTCTTTAAAGTCCTGCTCAATATCTTTTCGGATAATAAAAACAACTTTTCCAAACCCGGCTTTTATAGCATCATAAATAGAATAGTCAATAATAGTCTCACCCGATGGGCCAATTGTGTCAATTTGTTTTAGCGTTCCGTAGCGACTGCCAATTCCGGCTGCCATGATCAAAAGTGTGGGGTTCATCTATTTTACATTAATTAGTTAATATGCAAAAATATATAAATAAAAATTACAAACGCATCGAATGTTTCAATCATAAACCCCATCGGGGTGACACAAAATATTAGGAATTAACCGTTTTTCGCCAGAATGTAATAAGCAAAACACCAGAAAAAAAGGCAACAATCGTTAAAATAATCGCCAAGGTATATTTACCATAGATCCAATTTCCGGTAGCAAAAAGAATGCTATAGACTAACAGGCAACCCAGAACCATGCTAAGAATCCCCATAGGGACATTCCAACCCTTTTTATCAACCGGCTCCAATGGGTCATTGTCGGCAGCTGCATCCCTGACCACCTTTTTCCACCCCGGCCCTCCCGGACGAACCAAACGGTAAAATTCCCGTAAAGTCTTGGTATCTGTAGGCTTCGTAAACAATGTAACCGTTACCCATGCAATGGTGGTAATAGCAACTCCGGCAACCAGCTGTGCAGCATTGGTCAACTCCGGTAACCCGGTTAATGGATGTACAAATTGAAAATAAAGGGCTATAAAAAATGATACCGACATGGCAGTTATCTCACTAAAAGCATTAATGCGCCACCAGAACCAGCGTAAAATAAATATCAACCCAGTTCCGGCGCCTATCTGCAATACAATATTGAACGCCTGAAGGGCATTACTGAGCAACAGTGCAAAAATCATTGCCACACCCATCAGTAATACAGTTGTCACCCTGCCAAGGAGTACCA
>JAGLWB010000283.1 GCA_023133655.1 Bacteroidales bacterium | reverse complement strand
GGCTTAGTGCCTTGGTGGCAAGAAAAGAAAAATCTGTTAATAAGTAAAATTGAAATAGAGTAAATATGAGCATATGAAGGAATTTAATCCAATACCGGAAGAACTTGAAATAATTGGTAAAAAAATAGTTGATGCAGCATACACTGTTCATAAAAATCTGGGACCTGGCTTATTAGAGAAAGTGTATGAAACGTGCTTTTGCCATGAACTTCAGAAAAGAGGCTTAAATTACCAAAGACAATTGTATATACCAATAGTATATGATGGACTTGAGTTTGATGAAGGGTTGCGTTTAGATGTGCTGGTAGATGATCAGGTAATTTGCGAATTAAAAGCATTGGAAAATGTCAATCCTGTTTGGGAGGCACAAATTTTAAGTCACCTTAAACTTACTGATAACCGATTAGGTTATTTAATAAATTTTAATGTTCCTTTAATAAAATTGGGAATAAGAAGATTTGTACTATAAACTTAGTGAACCTTGGTGTCTTAGTGCCTTGGTGGCAAAATAATCAAATAAAAAAATAACTTGATTTAATCTTAGAACACACCAAACTTATGAATTAATCAGGATAACAAATAAGAAAAAAATAAAACACCATGAAAACAAAAAACCTCTTCCAAAAAACAATCTTCCTTTCAATCATTTTACTGATAACAGTATACTGTTCACTGATCCCTGCTCAGGCCCAGGGGCCTATCATGCGTTTTCCCGATATCCATGATGGACAGATCGTCTTCGTCCATGGCGGAGATATCTGGTCTGTGGCTGAAGAGGGAGGTGTGGCAACACGTCTTACTGTAAACGATGGAGGGGAGGTATTACCCAAATTTTCCCCTGATGGCTCTTTGATAGCTTTCACCGGAAATTACGACGGAAACCCTGACGTGTATGTTATGAATAAGTATGGAGGCGAAATAACCAGGGTGACTTTTTACCCGTCATATGACGAGGTGGTCGGATGGCATCCCACAAAAAATAAAATAATTTTCAGGTCATCACGGAGTGGATACCCACGCTATTCACGTCTTTATCTTATCAATCCTGACGGAAGCGGGATGGAAGATATCATCCTTCATGAAGTTTCTCAAGGCAGTTTCTCCCCGGACGGAAAAAAAATAGCATTTAATAAAGTGTCGCGCGAAAACCGCACCTGGAAACGCTACAAAGGGGGCAAAGCACAGGAGATATATCTTTACGACCTGGAAACTGACCAGGAGACAAACCTGACCAACTTTCCCGGTACCGATCGTATCCCTATGTGGATAGATGATAAAATTTATTTTAGTTCCGACCGCGACAGGGTATTGAATATTTACTCAGTCGATCCCGGAACAGGAGATATCGTTCAACTCACACACCATACTGAATATGATGTCCGGCGCCCCTCCTTTGGCCAAAATAAAATTGTATACGAGCTGGGAGGGAAATTAATGGTTCTCAACATCAACACAGGTGAACCAAAAAAAGTACCTGTTGAGATCAAGGCTGATATGCCTGAAACCAGGCCTTACTTAAGAGAAGTCACAGATTACATACAAGGATTCGATTGTTCACCCGAAGGGGAAAGAGCGCTTATTGTTGCCAGGGGTGAGATTTTCACTGTTCCTGCAGAGGAAGGCACCACGCGAAACCTGACAAATACACCGGGGGCTCGTGAAAAAGATGCAACATGGTCACCGGATGGCAAATTTATCGCCTACCTTTCAGATAAAAGTGGTGAATATCAGATTTATATCATTGATCAAATGGGGAAGGAAGATGCAGTTGAGCTTACCGGTTTCAAAGATGGCTACCGTCATTCACTTCGCTGGTCGCCCGATGGCAAAAAAATTGCTTTTACCGACCAAAACCTTACGCTGTACACGCTGGATGTTGAAACTAAAAAAATAACAACTATTGATAAGGCTTTATATGAGAATATTGATGTTTCAATTGATGTGAAACCTATATTTGACTATGCATGGTCGCCTGATAGTCGATATATCGCCTATTCAAAGATGGATCAAGACCTGGTGAATAAAATATATATCTATAAACTGGGTGATGCCAGGGATATTCATTGTATAAGTACCCTATTTAACGACTTTCACCCGGCCTTCTCTAAAGACGGAAAACACCTGTTTTTTGTTTCTAACCGGCGTTTCAGTCCTACTTTCTGTGATTTTGAGTGGGAAATGGTATATAAAAAAACTTCAGGGATATATTGTTTAACACTTCAGGCTGATGATAATCCATTGCTTCCGACAGAAAGTGATGAGGTGAAAACCGGAGAAACAGAAGAGAAGGAAACAGTAGAGATGAGTGAGGATGTTGTCATTGATTTTGAAGGTTTGGAAAACCGTATTGAAGCATTACCTCTGAAGAGAGGGAATTACAGATACCTGGCCGCTAATGATAATGGTGTTTTTTACCTTAATAAAGATGAGGGCGACTTCAACCGCTTTGAATTCAGGGCAGTAAATACTATGGATCTCTACAGGTTCTCCTTTGATGACAGAAAAGAGCAAAAGGTTATTGCTGGCGTGAATAGCTATAAGCTATCATCCGGGGGCAATAAGATCGTATATAAAAAAGGTGAGAATATTGGCATTATTGACGCTTCTGCTACAGATTCTAAAGGAGAAGACCTCGATCTCTCTAACATGAAGATGTGGATGGACCCTCTTGCTGAATGGAAACAGATATTTAATGAAGCATGGCGAATGGAGCGTGATTATTATTATGAACCTGATATGCATGGCCTGGATTGGGATGATATGAAGATTAAATACGGAAAGCTAATGGATTATGCCTCATGCCGCCAGGATGTACAGTTCATCATCGGTGAATTAATTGGAGAATTAAGTACATCACACACATATGTCTATGGTGGTGATCGTAAACGAAAAGCTGATCGCATTAATACAGGTTTGTTAGGCGCTGAATATATGATTGATGAGGAAAATAACTTGTACCAATTTAAAAAGATATTACGTGTTGAAGATTGGTCAAGGGGAATTTATCCACCTTTGAATAAACCCGGTATTGATGTTAAGGAAGGAGATTATATACTTAAAGTAAATGAAGAAGTAATCAATGCTAACAAAAACATATACAGTTACTTTCAGAATCTTTCCGGTCAGGTTGTTACGATAACGGTAAATGAAAACCCTACCTTTGAAGGCGCAAAAGAATATACGATCAAACCAATATCAAATGAAATGATTTTGGTTTACCAGGACTGGGTAGAAAGTAACAGGCTAATAGTTGACAGGGAATCCGGAGGCAAGATCGGATACATGCATTTCCCGGATACTTATCTTGGTTCAGCCACTGAGTTCCCAAAATATTTCTATTCTCAGGCACGAAAAAAAGGACTTATCATTGACGGCCGTTTCAATGGAGGAGGCCTTGATCCTGATATTTTCTTCAGCCGTCTGCTAAAAAAGCCTCACTCCTATTGGACCAGAAGATATTCGCACGACCAAACAAGCCCGGCATACGGCATTAACGCTCATATGGCTTGCATTACCAACAGGCAGGCAGGCTCGGGAGGAGACGAACTTCCACAAGAGTTTCAGCAGTTTAATATGGGCCCCGTAATTGGCACCCGCACATGGGGAGGATTGGTTGGTGTTTCTATGTTCATCCCGATGATTGACGGTGGTGGACTCACAGCGCCCGACTATCGAATATATTCGCCAGAAGGAAAATGGATCGTGGAGAACGAAGGTATTACTCCTGATATCATTGTGGAGCTTAAACCTAAAGAAGTTGCAGAAGGTTATGACGCCCAACTCATGAAAGCTGTTGAAGTTCTGCTCAAAAAAATAAAAGAAGAGCCGAGGCCCTGGCCAAAGCATGAACCGTTTCCGGTAGATGACTAGCCCATGACTAGCCCACGACTTCAGTCGTGGGTTTAGTTCGTGGGTAAATTTACAACCAAACCTACAAACCTTTGTATAAATTTAGTATCTTTGTTTAATCATAGCCTAAAAACGAAAAACTATAATATGATTTTAATCGCCGACAGCGGGGCAACAAAAACAGATTGGGTCATTATTGAAGAAGGACATGAGACCCATTTAGCTCAAACAAATGGGCTCAATCCATATTTTATTGACCTTCAAGGAATAGAAGACGAGCTACAAAAAAATCTTTACCCCCACCTTGAAAACAAGCATGTAAAGGAAGTACACTTTTACGGAGCAGGGTGTGCCAATCTTCAGAACCGTGATATTGTCAGGATAGCAATGGAAGATTTTTTTGTGAACGCGGCCATTTACATCGAACATGACCTGTTAGGTGCAGCCAGGGCTTTATTGGGCCATACAGAAGGAATTGCAGGAATACTTGGAACAGGCTCAAATTCTTGTTATTACGATGGTAAGAAAATCGTCCAAAATGTTCCTTCCCTTGGATATGTTCTAGCTGATGAAGGTAGCGGAGCATATATGGGGCGGTTACTGATCAGGGACTATTTTTTTGGAAAATTGCCACCAAAAATTGAAAAAGCGTTTGATCAGAAATATGGGTTCTCTCTGGACAATATTCTTAATGCTATTTATAATGAGAAATGGCCAAACCAATACCTTGCCGCATTTACATTTTTTTTATCAGAGCACGAGCGATCAACACATATTCACAAGCTCGTAAATTCTGCATTTTCAAGCTTCTTTAAATACCAGATAAGCCAATATTCCAGGTATCAGGAAATCCCATTCAGTGCAACAGGTTCTATTGCCTATTATTTCAAAGATATATTATCGGAGGTAGCTGAAAAGTATGGTGTTAAACTAGGGAAAATCACACAATCACCACTTAAGGGATTAATTTCGTATCATTCAAAAAGATAATACGCTACAAGCTAATGTGATGTCAGGTGTTACACCTGACACGTTCACCTGACATGCTCAATAAATCGAACGTCGAAAATCGACAATTGACAATCGCCTAATCTAATCACTTTCCCCACAACTCCTCCCCTGTTTTCATAAATCAACACTCCTCTGTTCCTCTGTTCGTCAATCTATTTCGGGATTTTATGATCGATATTAATACGTTACTAGATATTGAAGAATTAAAGAATGATGAAGCAGAACAAAGGATTTTTGATTGTTGAAGTTATTATGTGATGTCAGGTGAAACACCTGACATGCAGACAACAATGACACCTGCTAATCTCCCCTGAAGAGGATAATATAATTGGTCAATTGGACGATTTTCGATGTCAATTGTCGATGTAACGATTTTTAAATCGAACCTCGAAAATCGACAATTGACAATCGCCTAATCTAATCACTGCTTGATAATTTCCCCCACTGTGATGTCACCTGTTTCACCCGACATCCAAACAACAACATAATAAAGCCCTTTACCCACACTCCTACCCTGCTCGTCACACCCATCCCAAATAACCTCAAAATGTCCGGGCAAAAGCAGGCCATTTTCAAAAGTCCGGATAAGTTTTCCGTCTATTGAATAAATTGATAACCCAAAGGGATCAGATGTATGTGAAGGTAAACTAATCACTGTTTCCGAAAAGAATGGGTTTGGAAAACAGAACAGCTCATCACCCGGCTGGTCTGTGATCTCAGGAGCATCCACAACAATATCACAGGTGATAAATGCACCGCTATCCGTACACACCACAATATTGTAACAATCGATGTATAAATTTTCGGTTATCTCATTGACCAATGTGCATGGCAGGTTGTCATTCATATATGTCAGCTCACCGGAAACAGGATTAAACGAAGCAACTCCTTCACCTGTGCCCTGACCTGGAGTCTGATGCCAACCAAGATACATCAATCCTTCCACATGGTATACAGATGTCATGTTAATATCCCAGAACTCAACCCACCATGTCTCTCCAAAATCCAATGAAGACCAGAGTCCTGATGACCATGATTCATCGGGGAAAATACCATAGAGCACATTACTGGGGCCAAAAGCCAAATCAGATAACCATGGAGATCCAATTACAGATTGATGCCAGGTTGATCCACCATCATCTGAGCAAACAATACCATCAATCATAGATACAACATAGTAACAGCTTTGGTGGGTCATTGCAAGGCAATCACTGCCGCTAAACGATAAAACATCTTCCCAGATGATCCCATCTGCCGACTTTTTCAGCCCTGATTCATGCCCAACGTAGTATCCCAAATTATCATAATAGATAAACCTGGGATACAAAACCCACTCAACCACGTCAAACAAATGTGTTGATAAGTTGAATTTGTATATCCCGTCTGAATAGCTTCCATCTCCCATAATGACAAGGATGTTCTCATCATCCAGATCGCACGCACCCAAAACAGGAAGATTATAAATAAATTCCTGCGCATTAATACCATCCCAAAGTATGATACCGGTTTGAGTGCATAATATTTCCATATCTATTCTGGAATGATAGTTATTAATCTGTACATCTGTAGGGCCAATGGGTTGCCAATCCTGGGAGAAAGCTGAAAAGGTTAATAGGGTTGAAAGAAAAAAGACAAAAGATAACAGGCGAAAACTGCGGACTGCCGGCTGCGGACTGTAGACTGTTTTTTTCATGATAAGATCCTTTAAATAATGAGTTAATGAGTTAATGAGTTAATAATGTATTTATAAACATATAAAAGTACAACATATTTAGAAGAAAGTCAACCCCCTGGCAAAAATTCCAATTAATCATGGGAATTACTTGGAATCAGGACGAACATGTATTATCTTTGTTATTAATCGCAACAAATGTTATTATTATCCCGGTAATAACTTTTCCCCTTTCCTGATTTCCTGATTTTCTTATTTGTATTTCACTCAATCTTTACTGGTCAATTGTTAATTATAAGCTAGCAATAACTTATTAAGATTGAAGATCATGAATATTAGATTAGATGTCAGGAGTCCTCCTGTAAATTGAAATCATCAAAGGAGGAAAGCAAAAATCCATAAAAGAGTAGCTATTAATTATAAAAATATTTCATCATGGCAATTACAATGCAAGGAAATTGGTTTGTTCAGGTTAAGGCCAAACATGCTGCATATCAACAAAAATTTGTTATCTCAGGAGCTTCTACAGGCAATGGGACGTACAATGGCACAGTAGGAAATACGGCCAATGTTACAGGAAATAACTGGACAATCAATATAATACACAAACCAACCGGGGGGGCATTCACGCCTTCAGACATGCGAATAAAATTTCCTCTGAAATCAGGAATATTGTATCAGTTCGATATCGAATCAAATGATACCGGAAATGATACAGACTTTAATGACCTGATTCTTACATGCAAAACACCTGTTACAGTGAATGACTATATCGTTTATGGAAAAGTGAAATATTATGATGAATACTGCATGTTTAATCCGTGTTACAAATATGCTGTAGTCATTGATAACTATATTTCATTCCTTGAAGCGATCAAAAGCAAGACTATTTATGAGGCAGTTAAGTTATTATATCCCAGCAGGTTACCTAAGAAAAGAGTACATTTTCTTCCGGAAGAGCCTGATCCTGTACCATTCATTCCAATGGTTATTCCCTTAAGCGGGCATGCAGGAATACCAGAGAGAAAAAATGTAATGGTAAAATCAAGGGTGGAGAAAATACCATTGAAAAAGCTCATAAAAGATGCTGAAAGCTCAGAGATCATTAAATACAATGCTCCGGTTTCTATCAGTGAAGTCGCAATGGAAAGTCATTCAATTAATGACAAATTTAAAGCGCTGGACAGGGTGGCATTAGGTAGCATTAAAGATAGGTATAAAATAATTTGTGATTCGGGTGTTTTGCCTCATGCGATCTTACGGTATCAGGAATACGACCGGACAAGTGCCGAACTTGCAGGCGGCCCTTATACTGGTTTGGGCTACAGGGAAAACCTGGGAACATTTGCTGCAGATATGAATGGCAACTACATTTTCAGGTTTCATCGCACTTTTGAGCAAATTCTCGAGGAAACAGAGGATACTCCGGCAGGTGAAAGTACTGTTGTACATAGTCAACCGGATATTATTGCCCGCCTGGCCGAGCAAGATGACATCAACAACATACTCTTTGAAACGTCACCTTTCTGGAATATCCCCTATTTAAAAAGGATAGATCTATGTGTTCCCAAATCAAAAGCGAATCTGGTACCATTTGTCTGTAAAGACCATGGACATTTGATCCAAAGTATCGGGGATATTGAGGTTGGGCAGTTGAATACTTCAGGAGAAAGGGTGGGATTTAATAACTATCTGACTTCAAACGGAATAGTTTCGGCTTACAATTCAATTGCACCTAAAGTGAAGTGTGCTTCCTGGATCGGACGGCTTGACCTGACAGGTTGCTTAAGTAATTCTGCAATTAAATATTATACAGTACGTTACAAAAGGCCCTGGCAATTCACATGGAATCCTATTGAAGATACACTGACTGCAAGTAGATATGCAGGGTCATTTACTGTTACGGAAAATATTGAAACTATCAGGGATTTAAAAATTGATGGTAGTCCGGTTGGGATTCCGACAAAGGCTTTTTTGAATATCGAAAATAGTACTGTGGCCTGGACTGAATTATCTAAGATCACCAAAGCACGAATACACACAAGTCGCTACGATAATGGGGAGATACAAATAAGGATCGAGGGATTTAAAAACAATGGTGATAAAGTTGCAGGAGCGGATGAAGTCATTACCCTGTTTTTTGATAACGTGGTACTACATCGACATAACGACATCGACATTGATGAGTATGTAACAATGGATGGTATTGAGTTGGGTAATTGTGCATTGTTCACTCTACCTGTTATCACTACCGATCCGTTAACACTCAATGAAGGAGCGCCAATAACGGTAAGGGTGAAGGTCAATCACAGCTCGGGATTTATGGAGAACTACAGCGTGTACATGCATAAAGGTGCCATAGGCGGGTTTGGATTAAACCCGGATATAGAGGATGCTGTGTTCCCAACAACAGGGCCACTTATGAATTCCCTGGCAAACAGAGGTAGAAAATATGTTCATGCCGATAACCTTGTATGTTGCTTGAAATTTAAAGGGACTGATAACGAGCCCGGGTTGTGTTCTGATGGATATTATGAAATGATCCTGACACCAAAGTCAGGAAAATGGCTCGAACCAGATGAAGCATATTGCTCTTTTGGCATTTATCTTCATGCTACACTAAGACACACGAATGGAAAGCACGGTTATCCGACTCCAACACATGCGACACCCGTATTGATTGGTATCCAAAGGCCGTAGAGAGGAAACATCTTACGCATTGATAAAATTAATGATCTCATCTGTTTCATCCGGATGAAACCACTTTATGGTTGGATCTTTCTTAAACCATACAAGCTGTCTCTTGGCATAACGCCTTGTATTGGTCTTGATATTCTCAATAGCTCGCTCCAGGTCATTTTTACCATCCAGGTAATCAAAAATTTCCTTATACCCTACCGTATTCAGGGCATTTAAATGCTTGTATGAATAAAGCGACCTTACCTCTTCCACCAGCCCGTTCTCAATCATTTTATCAACCCTTTGATTGATGATTTCAAACAGGTCGTTTCTCTCACGGTTTAAGCCAATCTTAATCATATTAAATCGTCTTGGCTTTGATCTGTTTTTACGAAGATCAGAATATTTTTTACCTGTTGTCAAACAGACCTCAATGGCCCTGATTAACCTTTTGGGATTTTCTTGATCTACTACCGCGAAATACTGTGGATCCAAACCAGCAAGCTGCTCCCGTAAAGGTTCTATGCCTTCATTTTCCAATAGTTGATTCAACTCTTTTCTTACTACCGCATCTGGATCAGGTAGATCATCAATGCCGTAACAAACTGCATTAATGTACAATCCCGACCCTCCAACCATCACTGCGTACTGGCTTTTTTTAAAAAGATGTTCAAAAATAACAAGCGCTTCCGTCTCGAACCTGTAAACATTATACTCTTTGTTAATTGACAAGTGACCAATAAAATGATGTTTGGCCAGTTGTAACTCCTTCTCTGAAGGAGGGGCAGTGCCAATATTCAACTCACTATAAAATTGACGGGAATCGGCCGAAACAATTTCAGCATCAAACATTTGTGCTATTCTTATGGAACATGAAGTTTTCCCAACTGCTGTGGGGCCAACAATTACGATCAGGGTTTTATCCGGAGGGGTGTCATCTCCATTAATCATAGAAGCAAAAAGTGATCAATCATCAAAATAAGGTTCAAAGTCATCACCATCCATTTCTCCCTTCAATAGCTCTTCAAATTCTTTAAGAAGTTCGTTCTGGTCAACTTCAGGGGGGGTGAAATTATCTTCATTCATCCTTTTCTGATCGAAAAGAGAGCCAACGCTCTTTGTGATAACAGGATACTTTTTATCAGACTCAAATTTAAGGATAGAAATAAGTTCAATATATATTGCTCCCTGATTCAGGATATCATATTCATATAGCAAACGTTGCTGGGGTTCGGTAATAAAATTTTTAAGTACAGATCGATCCATTATAGCAATTGAAGTATCATTAGAGGAAGAATCTTCAATCTCCTCATCCTGATTCGAGTCGATATACCCGTCTCCCATATCAATAAGCGTAATTTCCTGCAGTTTTTGCCACTTCATGTCACAAACAAAAAAAGAGGCAAGTTCATTACCATTAAAACCTGTGGTTTTTCGTATCACTTCATGAAAATCGCTAAAAGTCTGGTTTGATCCAATTTCTATTTCACGCAGAAAATCATCATTTTCATCATTCAACAACCTAAACCTGTAAACATGCATAAAATTAAAAAGTTAATAAAATAATGTAATAATATATAACAGATCGATTTTCAATAAACAAAGTTAGTATCAAAATCAATTAATTCGACTTCTTCAACCCAATTTTTTTCCCTTCTTTAATCATTTGTTCAAATGCTTCATGATAATTGTTACCAATTCTGCCATCAAGAATAGCTTCCCTGATAGCGATTTTAATAATACCTACCTCTCTGGAAGGGCCAATATTAAACGCGTTCATAATATCTTTTCCGCTTATTGGGGGTTGCCAGTTTCTTAATTTATCTTTCCCCTCGATCTCTTGTAATTTTTCCCTGACAATTTTAAAATTACTAAGATATTTTTTAACTTTTCGTGGATTCTTGGATGTAATATCCGCTTCGCAAAGCAGCATCAGATCATCAACATCATCTCCGGCGTCGAAAAGCAGCCTTCTAACAGCTGAATCCGTCACACCTTCATCCGACAATACCTGTGGGCGAAGATGTAACAAAACCAGTTTCTGGACAAATTTCATTTTTTCATTTAATGGAAGCTTCAACTTTTTGAAAATCTTCAAAACCATTTTACTTCCTATATAGTCATGTCCATAAAAGGTCCATCCTGACTTTGGGTCATATTTCTTTGTAACCGGTTTAGCGATATCATGAAGAAGAGCCGCCCAACGCAACCATAAACTTTCGCTTTCCTCAGCAACATTATCCAAAACCTGCAAGGTGTGAAAAAAATTATCCTTATGCCCCTTCCCATTTATGAATTCAGCTCCTTTTAACGAAAAAAGTTCAGGAAGGATAATATCCAGTAAGCCGGTTTCATCCAAAAGTTTAAATCCAACTGATGGCCTCTTCGACAAAATAATTTTATTAAGCTCTTCCGTAATGCGCTCAAAAGAGATGATTAAAATCCTTTCGCGGTTGCGGGATATGGCATCCAGTGACTGTTTGTGTATCCCGAATTCAAGCTGAGTAGCAAACCGAATTGCACGCATCATTCGCAATGGGTCATCAGAGTATGTAATATCCGGGTCTAATGGTGTCCGGATTATTCTATCATCAATATCTTTTACCCCGCCAAAAGGGTCAATTAACATTCCATAATTATCAGGCTGAAGGCTGATGGCCATTGCATTGATTGTAAAATCCCTTCTCTTCTGATCATCTTCCATCGTTCCGGCCTCAACTTCTGGTTTTCTTGAATTCTTCCTGTACGACTCTTTCCGCGCACCAACAAACTCAATTCGCCATTTCCGAACGCCCTTATGCACAAACATGGCAGTACCAAAGTTCTTGTACACATATACCTTCACCTCTTTATCTAGCCTGGAAGCAACATTGTTCGCCAGTTCAACCCCATCGCCAACAGCTACAATATCAATATCCTCGGATGGCCTGTCCATGATGAAATCACGTACATATCCTCCCACAACATAGGCAGGTATTTGCATTTCACTTGCCGTTTCTGCAATAACTTGAAAAATTGGATATATTAACGCCTCTTTCATAATTTTTCCTCACCCGATTCCCGTCTCCCGGCTACCGGCTACCGTCTCCCGGCTACCGCCTACTGTCTTCCCGATTCCCGTCTCCCGATTCCCGTCTCCGAAATATGTATTGCAAAAATAAAAAAAATAAACCCGAATTTCTTATTTTTCTTTGTCAATATGAACAGGTATTGTAAATTTGATCTCTTTTTAAATTTCATCCTAAAATAAAAATAAAACAGATACAAAACAAATAAAAAAAAGCTATGTCAAAAAGAACTATTGTTGCATTACCGGGAGATGGTATCGGTAAAATTGTTGTAGAAGAATCAATCCGTGTATTAAAAGCAGCCGGATTTGAAGCTGAGTATGTTGAAGGTGACATCGGATGGGAATTCTGGCGTAAAGAAGGGAATCCTTTACCCGACCGGACCATTCAACTGATCGAAAAGCACAAAATCGGATTGTTTGGTGCAATAACTTCCAAACCTAAAGATGCAGCCTTTGAAGAGTTGGCGCCTGAGCTGCAAGAAAAGGGTTTGGTTTATTCCAGTCCAATAGTAGGTTTACGCCAGCATTTTGGGTTGGATATATGTATGCGCCCATGTCACACCTACAAAGGAAACCCGCTGAATTTTATCAGAAGAGGTGTTGGTGATACAATCGAAGAGCCGGAAGTAGACGTAATTATATTTCGCCAGAACACAGAAGGATTGTATGGAGGTGTTGAATGGTCTAACCCGTCGGATTTGGTATACAATGCGCTATTAACCCATCCTAAGTTTGTGAAAAATTTCGGAAGTGTTCCAAAGGAAGAAATTAGTGTTTCAACCAGGATATTTACCAAAGAAGGAACTGAACGTATCTTGCGAGCTTCCTTTGAATATGCCAGGAGATATGGTTATAAATCCGTTACGCTATGTGAAAAACCCAATGTCATTAGGGAAACATCCGGAATGATGTACAAAATGGCAATGGAGATGCAAAAAGCTGACTTTCCGGAAATAGAGCTCTGGAACACAAACATAGATGCCCAAATGATGTGGCTGACTAAAAACCCTGAAAATTATGGCGTTATTGTTGCCGGTAATATGTTTGGCGACATAGTCTCTGATGGTTTTGCAGGGTTGATCGGTGGATTAGGCTTTGCTTGTAGTGCCCAGTTTAATCCGGATACGGGAATCGGAGTTTTTGAACCCACTCACGGGTCAGCACCAAAATATGTTGGATACGATAAATCAATTGTCAATCCTATCGCTATGATCGAATCAGCATGTATGATGCTTGATTTTATTGAAGAAAACGATATTTCGACTAAAATCAGAAAAGCCGTTGCTGAAGTGATTGAAGAAGGAAAAGTGAGGACATATGACATGATGAAGATGCCAGGCCGTCCGGAGGTAATTGATAAAGGCGCGGCTACAACCCAGGATATGACCGATGCGATTATTGCAAAACTATAAATTACCAAAAAACTATTTAATATGAATATCAAAAAACTTTGGCCCGAACTGGATTGGATACAGAATAATGATCTTCGGGAGAAAACGACCAAAACATGGGAGTTAGCGCTGGAACGAAGCGTTTTGACCGGGGAGGATTTAAACAAAATTCCATTCACCCTTTTAGCTGGCCCTGACCTGAAAGTGACATTTATGGACCATAAACGGTCTGTCGTGCACATTGCACGGGATGCTGGAAATAAGATGAATGAAATGTATCATGGTGAACTTCCGGTTAACATGGATGTGCTAATTGCAGGTGCTATTTTAGCTGATGTAGGCAAGCTGCTGGAATATGTACTGGATGAAAAGGGTAATTCGATTCAGGGAACGTATGGAAAATATTTACGTCACCCCTTTTCAGGAGTTTCACTTGCTGAAGAATGCGGGGTTCCTCCGGAAGTTTGCCATATCATCGCCACTCATGCCGGAGAAGGTAATCTGGTGAAAAGAACCACCGAAGCCTATGTTGTTCATCATGCTGATTTTATGACGTTCTTACCTTTTAAAGATAGACTTAAAATTAAATAACTCTTTTTGTAATGAATATAATAGAAAAAATAATAGCCAATCACTCAAAATTTGATATAGTCAAACCCGGTGATATTATTGATATTGAGATTGATGCGCGTGTAGCCCGCGATTTTGGGGGTACAAATGTTGTTAAACATATTGAAGACAACAACCTTTCCATTGAGAATGTTGGTAAAACATTTTTCACCTTTGACACAAACCCAACCGGTTCTGATCAAAAATATGCTAATAATCAACAGATCATCAGGTTATTCGCTCGTAAACATAATATTAAAGTCTTTGACATTGATATCGGTATTGGAACGCACACACTGATGGCAGAAGGCTTATCATATCCAGGATCAACTGCCTTAACCACCGACTCCCATGCTAATATTTTGGGAGCTATTGGTGCTTTTGGCCAGGGAATGGGCGATAAAGATATTGCAGCAGCATTTCATAAGGGAAAAGTATGGTTTAAAGTCCCTAAATCTGTAAAAATAAACCTCAATGGTAAACGTCCGGAGGGAATCACAGCAAAAGATATTGTATTGAACCTGCTAAATGAGTTTGGAGCTAACTCTTTATTAGGATATGCTGTGGAAATTTATGGGGAAGAAGTTGAGAAATTTACCATGGACGAAAGAATTACCATCTCCTCCATGGGAACTGAAATGGGAACCATCATTGTGTTATTCACACCTAATAAAGAAGTGATGGATTACTGCGAGTCAAAAACAGGAAAAAAATTGGAACTGATCAAAGCAGATGAAGAGGCTGTTTATGAACAAACTTATGATATTGACATAAGCTCCTTTGTACCAATGGTGTCCCTCCCGGGAAAACCACACGATACTGTTAATATCCTTGAAGCTAAAAAAGTAAAAATCGACTCTGCTTTTATTGGAAGCTGTACCAATGGCCGGATGGAAGATATGTATGCCATTGCAAAGGTTCTGGAAAATAAAAAAGTAGCTCCGGGTGTTGTCATGAAAATTGTTCCGGCTACCAACGAGATATGGAATAGGTGCCTTGATGAAGGACTTATTAAAATATTTAAAAACGCAGGGGCTTTGGTCTCCAATGCCGGGTGTGCGGGATGTGCTGCCGGACAGGTTGGCCAAAACGGACCAGGAGAAATTACCATTAGTACAGGCAATAGAAACTTCCCCGGAAAACAAGGCAAGGGCAGTGTTTACCTGGCTTCTCCCGCAACTGCCGCCGCCTCCGCCGTCGCCGGCTATATCACTTCATTTGATGATATTCCTGATGAACCGGCTATTTTTGAAACGAAAACCGACAACACACAAGCAACGGATAAAAAGCAAGCTTTTAGGCCCGATGTTGAAAATCCATCAATGATTGAAGGCCGGGTTTGGTATATTAAAGAAGATAACATCGATACTGATATGATCTTTCACAACCGCTACCTGACCATCAGCAACATAGATGAAATGGGGCAATATACTTTCGACAACCTGGATGGTTACGAAGATTTTGCTAAGAAATCAAAACCGGGAGATGTTGTTATTGTTCAGAAAAATTTTGGCAGTGGCAGCTCAAGGCAACAGGCTGTGGATTGTTTTAAATCACTGGGTATTCAGGCTATCCTCGCTGAATCATTTGGAGCTATTTACGAACGAAACGCCATAAATGCAGCCTTCCCAATTATGACATACCAAACAGTTGAAGAGTTAAATCTCTCAGATGGTGACAGGATCAGGGTAAATTTCGAAACAGGGGATGTTACTAACCTCAAGACTAATAAATCCATTAAAGCAGATAAGTTCTCAGAAGTTCAGATGGAGATCTATCAAAACGGTGGGCTTTTTTAAAACCAGGGGCTATCCTATTTGCCCGTTTGAAAAATTCACTTCTTATGCTGTGTATTGACAGGAAAGAAACAAACCATATAGTACATGAGCTTGAAAAGCTTAAAACACTCTTTAAAGGGGATATATTTTTAGATAAAATCACTGGATTTCTATATGCTACAGATGCATCTGTTTATAGAGAAGTTCCGGCGGCTGTTACAAGGCCAGCGAATAAAGAAGATATTATCAAGCTGATCAGGATCGCACAACGTGAGAAGATACCCTTAATTCCACGAACTGCCGGCACGTCTCTTGCCGGCCAGGTTGTAGGGAATGGAGTTGTTGTGGATGTTTCAAAATACATGACCGCGATAATTGAAGTAAACCAACAGGAACAATGGGTTAGGGTCGAGCCGGGCGTTGTTCTTGATGAACTTAACCAATACCTTGAACAATTCGGTCTGTTTTTTGGTCCGGAAACAAGCACTTCTAACAGGTGCATGATCGGTGGTATGGTTGGTAATAACTCCTGCGGAACACATTCATTGATCTATGGCAGTACCCGGGATCATGTAATTTCACTTAATGTCATTTTAAGTGATGGATCAGAAGTAGAATTCGGTCCGTTAACCAGGGATGAGTTTCAAAAGAAATGTGAAGGAAAATCACTGGAAAACAAAATCTATTGGAATATCAAAGATATTCTTTCAAAAAAAAGCAATCAGGAAGAGATCAGGAAACAATTTCCTGATAAAAAAATTAAAAGAAGAAATACAGGCTATGCAATCGATCTTTTAATGGATACTGAACCATTTTCCTCTTCAACGGCTCCTTTTAATTTTTGCACAATATTAGCAGGTTCAGAAGGAACGCTGGCTTTTATTACAGAAATTAAACTAAATCTGATTCCACTTCCACCAAAGGCCATAGGGCTTATTTGCGTTCATTTCCAATCACTTGAGAATGCTCTTTATGGTAACCTTATCGCTTTAAAATATAAGCCCGGAGCTATTGAGTTGATGGATCATGTGGTTTTGGAGCAAACCAAAAAAAATATTGCACAGCAACGTAATCGTTTTTTTCTCAAAGGTGATCCTGCTGCCATTTTAATGATTGAATTCGCCAGAGAATCAGAAAAAGAGATCAAACTGATTTCGGAGAAGCTGGAAGAAGAGATGCGTAGTAAAGAGTTGGGCTACCATTTCCCTCTGATCTTAGGTCAGGACATTTTAAAAGCATGGGCACTTCGCAAAGCAGGATTAGGTGTTCTTTCAAACATCCGGGGCGATGCCAAACCTGTGGCTGTTATTGAAGATACTTGTGTATTTCCGGAAAATCTACCCGGGTATATTAAAGATTTCCAGCACCTGTTAGTCAAATATGGCCTTGAGTGCGTTTATTATGCACATATAGCAACAGGTGAGCTTCATTTACGGCCTGTTTTGAATCTCAAAGATAAAGAACATGTAGCAATATTTCGCAACCTTGCGCTTGAAACTGCCAGGTTGGTAAAAAAACAGAGAGGCTCATTAAGTGGTGAGCATGGTGATGGAAGGCTCCGCGGGGAATTCATTCCCCTCATGATTGGTGATAAAAATTATTCACTTCTCCGGGGAATAAAAAAAACCTGGGATCCGCAAAATATTTTCAACCCTGGCAAAATCATCGATACACCAGCCATGAATACCAGCCTGCGTTATCAACCAGGCAAAATCACCCGGGAGATTGATACCATCTTTGATTTTTCTGCAAACCATGGTATTACCAGAGCCGTTGAGCAATGTGTTGGTTCAGGCGATTGCCGGAAATCTTCCCAAATGGGCGGCGTTATGTGTCCAAGCTTTATGGCATCGATGGATGAGGATAAATCGACAAGGGCAAGGGCAAATCTATTAAGAGAGTTCCTAACCAATTCGTCAAAAAACGACCCTTTCAATCATAAGGAAATTTATGATATCATGGATCTCTGTCTCTCGTGTAAAGGCTGTAAATCAGAATGCCCGGCCAACGTTGATATTACAAAATTCAAAGCTGAATTTCTACAACATTATTATGATCATCATTGGATGTCGTTACGGACACGTTTGATAGCTTATAGTTCAAAAATCAACAAAATAGCCTCCCACGTCCCTTCAATATACAACTTCATTGTCGGCAATAAAACAACCTCCTATTTGATCAAAAAATTGTTCGGTTTTGCGCCAAAGCGCACATTACCATTAATTTATAAGATATCTCTCAAAAAATGGGCGTTGGATAATCTAAGTAATGATGGAGCTGGCAAAAATGGCAACGTATTCTTCTTTGCTGATGAATTTACGGATTATAACGATACGAATATTGGCATCAAGGCCATCCATTTGCTTCAGCATTTAGGTTACAGGGTAATCATCCCCAGGCACATAGAAAGTGGACGTGCATTATTGTCAAAAGGGTTAGTTCGGAAAGCACAAAAAATAGCAACTAAAAACATCAATTTATTAAATGGTATTATTTCAGAAGAAACGCCATTAATCGGTATTGAGCCATCAGCAATACTAACCTTCAGGGACGAATACCGTGATCTTGCCAGCCCTGAGTTAAAAGATGCAGCATCGAAGCTTGCCAGATCTTCATATATGATTGATGAATTTCTTGCAAATGAGATAAAAAAGGGCAAAATCACAAAGGATCAATTTACCAGAGATACAAAAATGATCAGGTTTCATGGCCACTGTTATCAAAAATCATTGGTTTCTACCACTCCTACTAAGGCCATTTTATCGTTTCCTGAAAATTACCATGTTGAGGAGATTAAATCCGGGTGTTGTGGCATGGCCGGCTCGTTTGGTTTAGAGAAGGAACATTATGATCTCTCCATGCAAATTGGCGAATTAATTCTTTTTCCGGAAATCCGAAAATCACCTGAAAATACTGTTATTGCCGCACCCGGAACAAGTTGCCGGCAACAGATAAAGGATGGAACAGGCAGGTTGGTATATCATCCTGTTGAAATTCTCTATGAAGCACTAGTATGATTACAATTCTATCTCAAACACCTTCCCGTCCTCACCAAGTTCGGTATTTGGAAAGACGCTTCTTGCCTCCTTCAGTAAAAGCTGCAGATCATCATACCTCGTTGAATAATGCCCAAGAATCAATCTTTTCACTTCAGCCTTTTTGGCAATAGTTGCAGCCTCAATAGTAGTGGAATGAAAATTTTCGGAAGCTTTGTCCTTTTTATCATCCATGAAAGTAGCCTCATGGTAGAGCAGGTCAACATGCTTTATTTTAGGAATAATCGGTTCGAAATAAGCAGTATCAGAGCAGTAGGCAAATGACCTGGGCTCAGGAGGGTCAATGGTGATGTCACGGTTTTTGAAAACGAGGCCGCTATCCGAAATATAATCTCCCCCTGCCTTAATTTTACTAAACTCACTGTATGGTATATGCTCTTTTTCGACAAAATCTTTTCTTATGTTCCTTTCCCCTGCCTTCTCTTTAAACAGAAACCCCGTTGTTAGTAGGCGATGTTTCAAAGGGATTGTATAAACAGTCACCTTTTCATCTTCAAATATTTTCTCATGTACTGTCGGGTCAATGTCATGAAAATTCAGAGGGTAACCTAAATGGGTATCTGAAGCAGAAAATTGAATATTGATAATATCTTTTAATTTTGCTTCAGCATAAATATGTAACGGGTTTGTCCTTCCAAGCAAGTGACTGGATGTCAATAATCCAATAAGCCCATAATAATGATCACCATGTAGATGGCTGATAAAGATATGATTAATCCGCTGTGCTTTTATGTTAAACTTACGTAACTGCATTTGTGTTCCTTCACCACAATCAATCAGGTACAATTTCTCGTGAACATTGACAACCTGAGCGCTAAGGCTTCTGACCGGAGTTGGGATAGCTGAGCTACAGCCAAGGATGGTAACCGAAAAAATCATCATCTAATTGAATTAATTTGCATACAAGATAAAAAAAATCCCGCAGTTGCGGGATTTTCATAAAAGAAAATAATTTATTCTTCTTTCTTAGGTTTCTTAACAACCTTTGCTTTTTTCTCAGTAGCTTCCATATCCTTTTTAAGACCTGCCAGAGCTCCGAGATCACCGAGGGTAGTTTTTTCAAGACTTTCTTTCACTTTCTTTACAGCTTGTTGGGTTGACTTGGCTTCTGCTCTTATATTAGAATCCTGTTTGGCTTTTTCAGCAGCAAACGTATCCTGATAAACCCGTGAATGAGAAAGGATGATCTTTTTATTTTCTTTAGAAAACTCAATAACCTTAAAATCGATTACCTCATCAACTTTCGGCTGTGAACCATCCTCTTTTGAAGAATGACGCATAGGACAGAAACCCTCCACACCATAAGGCAGGGTTATGATATACCCTTTATCGCTGGAACTAATGATGGTTCCTTTATGAATAGAGCCAACAGTAAAGACTGTTGCAAAAACTTCCCATGGATTCTCCTCTAATTGCTTGTGCCCAAGGCTTAACCTTCGATTTTCAGTATCAACGTCCAGTACCACAACATCAATGGTCTCCCCTATTTTAGTAAACTCAGCCGGGTGCTTGATCTTTTTTGACCACGACAAGTCTGAGATATGTATCAATCCATCAATCCCCTCTTCCAATTCAACAAAAATTCCGAAGTTGGTGAAATTTCTAACAGTAGCCTGATGTTTGGAATTAACAGGATACTTATCAAGAATATTTTCCCATGGATCAGGGATAAGTTGTTTCATGCCCAACGACATTTTTCTTTCTTCTCTACTAAGTGTCAGAATAACAGCTTCAACCTTATCACCCACTTTAAGAAAATCCTGTGCTGTACGTAAATGCTGCGACCATGACATTTCAGATACGTGGATCAAACCCTCAACACCAGGTGCAATCTCAATAAAAGCCCCATAATCAGCCATCACAACAACTTTTCCTGATAATTTATCACCAACTTTAAGCTTTTCATCCAATGCATCCCAAGGATGCGGAGTAAGCTGCTTAAGTCCGAGTGCGATTCGTTTTTTATTTTCATCAAAGTCAAGAATAGCCACTTTAATTTTTTGGTCAAGCTCAACAATTTCATCAGGATGATTAATCCTGCCCCATGAAAGATCAGTTATATGAATAAGCCCGTCAACACCACCCAGGTCAACAAAAACACCATAGGATGTAATATTTTTAACAGTACCTTCAAGTATCTGGCCTTTTTCAAGTTTAGCAATTATCTCAGTTCTTTGAGCTTCCAATTCATCCTCAATCAATGCTTTGTGTGAAACAACAACATTTTTGTACTCATGATTTATCTTAACAACCTTAAATTCCATTGTTTTATCAACAAAAACATCATAATCCCTGATAGGTTTCACATCGATCTGCGAGCCGGGTAAAAATGCTTCAATGCCATAAACATCAACAATCAAACCTCCCTTGGTACGGCACTTGACATACCCATTGATAACCAATTCTTTATCATACACTTCATTGATACGCTCCCATGATCTTAAAATCCTGGCTTTTTTATGTGATAAGATTAATTGTCCATTTGGGTCTTCCTGGGTCTCAACATATACTTCTACAGTATCACCCACTTTAAGGTCAGGATTATATCTTAGTTCGTTTAAAGGAAGAACACCATCTGATTTAAAACCAATATTCACAACAACTTCACGATTATTCATGGCAACAACAGTTCCGTCAACAACTTCATGCTCAGCTATCTGGCTTAATGTTTTATCATAAACCTCTTCTAGTTTTGACCTTTCACTTTGTGAATAGGTATCATGGTTCTCTCCTAATGAATCCCAGTCAAACTCAGTCTTTTCAACTGTTGGAATTTTATTTTCTCCCAAATCTGTTTCTTTTGCAGCCTCTACCTTTTCCTCAGCTTCATCTTCGATCTTCTCAGTTTCCAAAACTGATCCATCAGCAGGAACTTCTATTATGTCAACATCACTCTTTTCGTCCTTTTTCTCTTCGTCCTTGGATTCTACTGATGCTTTCGGCTCTGCGTCTGCTGCATCTTTAGCAATTTCGGTTACTTCCTCAACACTATCTTCAACAACCACCGACTCTTCTTTTTTCTCCTCTACCAGTGTTGTATCAATCTTCTCAGGTTTTTCCTCCGCTACTATCTTTTCTGCCTTTTCTACTTCTTCAACTTCTTTCACCTTTTCAACATCTTTTTTTGTCGCTTCCACAACTTCCGGTTTCTCAACCTTCATTTCACCCTTTGTTTTTTCAGGTATTTCTTCATCTGTTTTTTTATCAACGATAACTTCATCTTGACCTTTTTCAGCTCCCTCATCAACTTTTGTTATCTTTTCGTTGATGTTCTTTTCGT
This sequence comes from Bacteroidales bacterium, assembly GCA_023133655.1. Lineage (GTDB taxonomy): Bacteria > Bacteroidota > Bacteroidia > Bacteroidales > JAGONC01 > JAGLWB01. The sequence goes on along the minus strand of JAGLWB010000283.1, from coordinate 19,583 downwards.
TTTCTGTCATTTAAAAATCCTTTGTGTTCCGGCATTCCGAAACGGGTTAATACTAAGTTAATTATCAAATTTTCAGGAAATAAAGTATCCTAAACTGTCACAAAATTCATCCTTTTGAATTTCGGGCTGCAAAAGTATTATTTTTTTTTGAAAAAAATTAGTGTTTTCTATGATTTTTTCATTTCAAAAGCGATTTATTTTTTATATCCCTTTTGTTTTGCCATATCTTCAAGACGCTTCTGGAAACCAGACTTTTTCTTTGGCTTTTTCTTGTTCACCTGTATTTTCAACCTGATCTTATCTTCATCAATAACTTTTCTGAATACAAACATTTGAGCAAATGTAATCAGGTTGGCCAGCAGATAATAGTAACTCAGGGCAGAAGCATAACTATTAAAGAAACCAAGGAACATAATTGGCATCATATACATCATGGTTTTCATACCCTGCACCTGTTGCTGTCCTGACATCATTTGATTATTGAGCTTGGTATAAATGAGGGTGGAGACTGTCATCAGTATTGTAAATAAACTAACATGATCTCCATAAAAAGGAATATCCCAGGGAAGATTCAGAATAGAGTCGTATGTTGACAAGTCAGTTGCCCACAAAAACGACTCTTGCCGAAGTTCAATAGATGACGGGAAAAATCGAAACAAGGCAATCAATATCGGGAATTGAAGCAACATGGGCACACAACCGGCCATCGGATTAACCCCAGCTTGTTTGTAAAGGGCCATAGTAGCCTTTTGCTTCTTCATGGCATCTTCTTTCTTTGGAAATTTGGCAGTGATCTCCTCTATTTCCGGCTTCAAAACACGCATTTTTGCCTGCGACATGTAAGTTTTATAAGCGATCGGAAACAAAACAAGCTTCAAGAGAATGGTTAATACCAGTATAATAATACCATAATTCCATCCAAAGCCACTAAGAAAATCAAAAACAGGAATAACCGCAAATCTGTTGACCCATGCCAAAAGAAAAAAGCTCCACCCTAAAGGAATTTGTCGCTCAAGGTCAAGGTCATACTTTGTTAGGGTTTTAAATTTCAGCGGGCCAAAATAAAAGCTAAAGGGAATTGATTCGGTGGCTGTAAAGTTATATGGAATGCCTAACTGTGATCCCATTGATTTTAAATACCTGCCTGTTCCTTCTTTCTCAGGATTGGTAAAGGTTTTTATCTCAACATTGGTAAAATAATCCTTTGCAATCAATGCCGAACTAAAAAATCGTTGCTTAAAAGAGATCCATTTAACCCTTGTCTTTAATGACTCATCATCATCTTTCGTTTCAGAAAGATAGTCAACATCATCATTAACATATTTATAATAAATTGTCGAACCATTAAATCTGTCAACGCCTCTCTCCATCCTGTTCATTTCTGCATTCCAAATAAAATCAAGGAATCTGGTATTTGAAGCAATTACCTCTTCCATACCAATTAGATTAACGGTCAGATCAATCATGTAGTTATCACCAGTTACAGTGTATAGGTATTCAACATACTGATCCGGATTCATAATTGAATCAACCAGGCTGGTATACATCCGCATACCAAATTGAAGCCTGTTTGCCCCTTGAACGGATAAATGGTCCTTACCCTGTTGGCTTAATTGATACCAGAATGGTTCAAAATAAAGTTGATCTGTATTGATAATCCGGTTATTGGAAAAGAATGAAAACCCAAACTCAACCGACTCCGGGTCAAAGAGTATCAGCGGGAGCGTATCATAAGTCTTGTATTCCTTAAGCTCAACAGAAATAATTTTACCGCCCAATGAGGATATTTCCAATTTCATCAGATCACTCTCTATGAAATAGCTTTTTTGCTCACCCTGAGCGCTATTAGCAAAAACGCCAAAAATATCTCTGTCGACCGCTTTGGTTTCTTCTGCTGAGGGGGTTGCCAATTGAGTAACACTTGTACCCTGTAACCCTTTTCTTTTTTCTTCTTCAGCTTTTATCGTAGCTTCAGCTATCCTAATTGAGTCTTGTTTGTACATTTGCACAAGGGAGATAGAATCCTGTTCCCATTTTCTCTGTGCGAGTTCTTCTTTTGATGGCTTCGTTAAGTAACTATAGGCTATCATCAAGCCAAATACAAGTACCAATCCAATGATCGTATTTCGATTCATCACTTACAAATTATATTAAATTTATAAAAAGCTGGGCAAAGATAATAGAAATGTCTCTATTTAAGTATTATTATTTCTACTGAATTGAATTAACCATTAACTTTTTAGCTTCCTTTGGGTCTTAGCAGCAGTAACAAATCCAACAAATAGCGGATGAGGTTTATCAACGGTACTTTTATATTCAGGGTGAAATTGAATTCCAATAAACCAGGGATGGTTCTTAAGCTCAATTATTTCTACAAGGTCATCTTTGGTATTCACCCCGGAGGCTATCATGCCGGCAGACTCAAACTCTTTTAAATATTTGTTATTAAACTCATATCTATGTCGATGGCGTTCATGAATATTAATTTCATGATAAATATCAAAGGTGATAGTTCCTTTTTTTATAGTGCAGGGGTATGATCCAAGCCTCATCGTACCACCCATACCGGATATTTTTTTCTGGTTCTCCATCATATCAATCACAGGGTACGGTGTTTGTGAATTCATTTCTGTAGAATGGGCTTCTTTGAATTTCATAACATTTCGCGCAAATTCAATCACAGCGCATTGCATGCCAAGGCAGATTCCAAGAAAAGGGATTCCATTTTCTCTTGCATACCTGCTGGCTTCTATCTTTCCTTCAATACCACGTGGGCCAAAGCCCGGAGCCACCAAAATACCATCAAGATCCGAAAGTTTTTCTTTTGTATTATCCTCATTTAGGCTTTCTGAATGAATCCTGACAATGTTAACCTTGCAGTCATTTACAGCTCCTGCATGAGAAAAAGATTCAACAATAGATTTATATGCGTCTTTTAATTCAATATATTTCCCAATAAGTCCGATATTGACTTCACTAAGAGGTTGCTTCAATTTACTTAGGAATTCCTTCCATTTTCTCAGGTCGGGCTTAGGCTCTGATGGCATATCCATTTTAGTTAGAACTTCCTCGTCAAGTTTCTCGGCATACATTAACAAAGGGACCTCATAGATTGATGCCGCATCAATTGACTCAATAACAGATGTAGGTTCGACATTGCAGAATCGGGCTATCTTCTCCCTAATCCCCGGTGTAAGGTGGTGTTCTGTCCGGCAAACGATAATATCAGGTTGAACACCAGACTCCAAAAGGGTTTTAACCGAATGCTGCGTAGGCTTTGTTTTAAGTTCTCCGGCAGCAGCAAGATAAGGTACCAGTGTAAGGTGAATAACAAGGCAATTCCTGCCCATTTCCCAACGCATCTGCCTCACTGCTTCAATGTATGGCAATGATTCGATATCTCCAACAGTACCCCCTATCTCAGTGATCACAAAATCAAAAAATTTCTTTTGAGAAAGCAACTTGATACAGTATTTGATCTCATCGGTAATATGTGGAATTACCTGAACTGTCTGGCCTAAGTAATCGCCACGACGTTCTTTTTCAATGACTGACTTGTATATTCTACCCGTTGTAACATTATTTGCCTGCGAAGTTGGTATATTTAAAAATCTCTCGTAGTGTCCAAGATCAAGGTCTGTTTCAGCACCATCTTCAGTAACATAACATTCGCCATGCTCATAGGGATTAAGTGTTCCCGGATCAACATTGATATAGGGATCGAGTTTTTGGATGGTAACGCTGAATCCGCGTTGTTGCAATAGTTTTGCAACAGAGGCAGAAATAATTCCTTTTCCCAGAGATGAGCTCACACCTCCGGTTACGAAAATATACTTAGTGTTCTTCATGGTAGTTCGTGTTTTCCAGGCTAATAATATTTAAATCGTTTGACCTTAGCAATATGTTTTGCCAATCGCATCACCTGGATGGTATAACCAAACTCGTTATCATACCAAATATAAATAACTATATTTCGACCATCTTCTGAAATTTTAGTAGAAGGGCTATCAAAAATACCTGCAACAGGATCACCAATAAAATCAGATGACACCGATTCAGGTGAGGTAGAGAAGCGGATCTGTTCAACCAGGTCGCCATGTAAAGCTGCATCTTTCATCACCTGGTTTAATTCTTCCAGGGTAGTTTTCGATTTAATCGATAGTGAAAGGATAGCCAGGGATACATTTGGTAATGGAACCCTTACAGCATTTGCAGTTAACCTTCCTTTCAGGCTTGGGATCACTTTTGCAGCTGCAGATCCGGCTCCTGTTGAAGTGATCACCATATTGACTGCTGCGGCCCGGCCTCTACGCTCTTTTTTATGAATGTTATCCAGCAAATTCTGGTCATTAGTATATGAGTGTATTGTTTCCAGGTGACCTTTTTCAATGCCGAACTTTTCTTCTATCACTTTCAAAGCGGGTACAATGGCATTGGTTGTACATGAAGCCGCAGAAAAAATCTTCTCTTTTTCCAACTCAAGGCCACGGTGATTCACACCATAAACTATATTAGGAACATCACCCTTTGCAGGTGCAGTTAGAAGAACTTGTCCAATACCTTTTGCTTTCAAATGACGACCCAGGCTATCCCTGTCTCTATAAACACCCGTTGTATCAATAAGTAAAGCATTATTGATCCCAAGTTGTGTGTAATCAATATCTTCAGGGTTATTTGCCGACAAAAACTTTACAATATGTCCATTAAGGTACAGGGTCTGATCATCAACGTTTTCAATAGCAATACCTCTGAATGGGCCATGAATAGAATCATGCCTGAGTAATGAAGCTCTCTTAATGATATCATTCGGATTTTTACTTCTTGTAACAATAGCCCTAACCCGCAGTTGCGCTCCACTACCCTGAATGACCATTTCCCTGGCGATCAAACGTCCAATTCTTCCGAAACCAAAAACAACCACATCACGGGGCCCGGAATATGAAGTCTTTTTCCCGATGATATGTTTTAATTTATCAACAATAAATTCGGTTTCATCTTTATACTGATTTCTTTCACGCGTCCACTCATGGTTTAGTCTTCCAATGTCGATCCTGGAAGGAGGTATATCCAGGTTGTAGATAGCCCTGGCAAGAAGTAAAGAATCCTGAATTTTCAATAAAACCCCGACAGTATTAATTGAATAGGAATGTTTATAAAGGATAACAGAAGCACTTCTGTCAAAAAGCTGACTGCGAAAAATAATCAGCTCAATGGATTTATCGTAAAACAGTTTTCCAAGAACATCAATAAACTCAAATCCTGCTTTTTCATCACTGATCCACTTATTAAGTTGATCCTCAAAATGAGAGTTATTAAGGATAATGTCAGGCTTTTTACTCATTTGGTTACTTTTTTTAAAAAATGAAAAAAATAATGTTAGGCGCTTATGGGAATAATAAATTTTCCTTTTTTTCTTCAAAAGTGATGTTGGCAAATATATTTAAAAAAAAGGATTACCTCAAAATTCACTCGAGGTAATCCCAGATTTTTTTTACACAAATTATAAACAATCAACTTCTTACTGTCCAAGATAGGCTTTTAGAAGTTTGCTTCTTGAGGCATGCTTTAATCTTCTGATGGCTTTTTCCCTAATTTGCCTTACTCTTTCCCTCGTGAGATTAAACTTAGCGCCAATCTCTTCCAGGGTTAAACCATAGCTCATTCCTATTCCATAGTAAAGGTTGATGACATTTCTTTCCTTTTCAGAAAGTGTGGCAAGGGAACGCTGGATTTCTTTTGCAAGTGATTGCCTTATCAGTTCCTGATCGGTCGCTGGGTTTTCATCATTCGAATAGACGTCCAAAAATTTTACATCTTCATCCTGGGCTAAAGGAGCATCCATAGAAATAGTCCTCTTCCCTATCTTCATCACTGCCTTAATTTTATATTCGGGCACTTCAAGGGATTCAGCTATTTCATCAACCGAAGGGACTCTTTCGAAGCGCTGTTCCAACTTTGATGATGCCTTTTTAATTTTATTTAATGATCCAACCTGATTAAGAGGCAATCTTACAATACGCGACTGCTCGGCAAGTGCCTGGAGTATTGACTGCCTGATCCACCAAACCGCATAAGAAATGAATTTAAATCCACGGGTCTCATCAAAACGTCTTGCTGCTTTAATCAAGCCCAAATTTCCTTCATTAATTAAGTCTGGTAAGCTTAATCCTTTATTTTGATACTGCTTAGCAACCGACACAACAAACCTTAAATTTGCTTTGGTCAATTTTTCAAGAGCATCCTGATCCCCGGTTTTAATTTTTTGAGCCAGATACACCTCTTGCTCAGCTGTAATTAACTCTTCTTTTCCAATATCCTGAAGATACTTGTCAAGAGAAGCAGTTTCGCGATTCGTTATTGATTTTGTTATTTTTAGTTGTCTCATTGTTTTCCTCCCGGAAACTTAATCATTTGAGTATCAGATATGTAGAAATATGGATTAACTGATACAAAAATACAAAATTTTATGCTTACTTCAAAATAATAAAGCAAAATAATTCAAGAATAATTACTGAGCCAAAAAAAATCAGAAGCCAATTCCATAGTAAGCCCTCATGCCATCAGGGTAAACACCTTCAATAAGTATGCCACCCGAAACATCTTTAAATGCATCTTTAATATCGGTGACTGTTCTTATTGGGGCTTTATCAATTTTTGTTATTATTAAACCTTTCCGAATACCTGTGGCATATAATTTACCATTTTCAAGGCCTACAACTTTTATTCCATAATCTATATGTAATCGACTCAATTCATCCTTGTCGGCAGGTTCAAAAGTTGCACCAAGCATTGAAAAATAATTTTCAAAATTATTTTGAACTATCTCAGTTGTCCCGTCAATATTCTTAAGCGTTAATTGAATGTATTCTTTTTTGTTATTTCGATTCACGGTGATGAGAACATCATCACCAGGGCGTCTCTGCCCAACTGCTTCAAGCAACTCAGATGTGCTGTTGATCTTTGCATTATCAATACCAACAATTATATCACCCACTGTAATTCCGGCTTCTTTTGCCGAGCCATTTGTGGTCAACCCTGCAACATAAACACCTTTCACCTCATTTATTCCCAATTCATCAGCCAGTTCACTATCAAGGTCCCTGATTTGCACACCAATCATCGCCCTTTGAGCTATTCCAAATTCCATGAGGTCTCTAACAACTTTTTTCAGAATATTTACAGGTATAGCAAAAGAATAACCAGAATAAAAACCAGTTCCTGAAGCAATGGCTGCATTTATCCCAACTAATTCACCCCGGGTGTTAACCAGTGCACCACCACTGTTTCCTCTGTTTACAGCGGCATCTGTTTGAATAAATGATTCAATCGCAGAACTGTTATCCCGTGTTTGAAGAATATTAATATTTCTTGCTTTAGCGCTTACGATCCCTGCAGTAACAGTTGAAGTCAGGTTAAATGGATTACCAACTGCCAGTACCCACTCACCTATTTTAAGGTCATCCGAATCACCATATTCAATAAAAGGCAATTCTGTACAGTCAATTTTAATCAGTGCAAGATCTGTGGATGGATCAGTTCCAATGATCGAAGCTTCATACGTTCGCTTGTTGTTCAACGTAACTTCGATTCTATCGGCCTCTTCAATAACATGATTATTGGTTACAATATATCCATCTTCTGAAATAATAACACCTGAGCCAGCAGAAACATACGCCGGCCTTGTATCATCCTGCCGCGGATCACCAAAAAAGTCACGCCAGTCAAAATAATAATCGTAATTGCTGCTTTTTCTTTTGTACTCGGTTTTGATATGCACCACAGCATGAATGGTTTTATCAGCAGCAACGGTGAAATCAGTCAACATCTGCGGTCCGGCATGAATATTTTGATCCACATAATGAACAGGTAAGGGGTATGGTTGACTATTAACAAAAGTGGGTAATGCCTTTTCATCACTTTGTATTGCTTTAAAAATTAACAAAGCAATAACCGCACCTAACAGGGCAGCTCCAATAAAACCAAATAACTTTTTCATAACTCTATCCTCATTATATTAACAACTAAATCTTAATTTTGTTTTACAACTGCAATTATTATACCTAACCTTCCTTAATTCATAAACTTTATGTAAAAAGCTATCAATAGCCCCGCCTTGAAAGGCGGGGATTAAAAAGCCTAAAACGTATCACGCCTCCCTAATCTTGTCTTTATTTTCTATACATCCCACTGAAACGCTTCAGTGATCGATTAAATTATTCATTTGCTGTTAAAAATTATTAATTAAAAATAAGGTGACAAAATAGCACGGATAATAACGGGCAAACCTCTTAGTTGGGATATTGTGACATTATGTTTATTTTTGTAAATTCACAACCGAAGTCATAGGAGCCTAAGAACAAGGATGAAATTATTTTTTTCAAAATATGAAGGTACCGGTAATGATTTTGTCATTATCGATAATCGAACCGATTTCTTTAATAAAGATGAGAAAGTTATCCGGTTTCTTTGTGACAGAAAATTTGGAATTGGTGCCGATGGCCTTATTTTGTTATCAGAAGAAGAGGGATTTGATTTTAGGATGACATATTTTAATGCAGATGGTAAAGAGGGTTCAATGTGTGGCAACGGCGGCCGCTGCATCACAGCTTTTGCATATTCTTTAGGATTAACGGGCAAGCAGGTCAGGTTTATCGCATATGATGGAGAACATACAGCCAGGGTGTTGGAAAAAAAAGAAAATGTATACATGATAGAAATAAAAATGAATAATGTATCAAACATTGATATCAACCAGGGATTTATACTGTTAGATACCGGATCGCCACACTATGTCAGGTTTGTTGATGATATTGAATCAATGAATGTTAACAACGAAGGAAGCAAAATCAGATACAGTCCTAAGTTTAAGGAAAAAGGTATGAATGTTAATTTCGTAAAACAATCAAAAAAAATCCTTTTCGTTCGCACTTATGAAAGAGGAGTAGAAAATGAAACATTATCATGCGGAACAGGTATAATAGCTTCAGCCCTGGCAGCCTCAATATCGGGAGAAAAAAGTATAAAGCAGCACCTTGTCAGAACACGAGGTGGTGACCTGAAGGTTCAGTTTAAACGCAACACCAATCTATCCTTCAGTGACATAAAGCTTACAGGGCCGGCTACCTTTGTTTATAAAGGAGAGATATCGATTAACAATTAAAAGATTAACTATTTTAGATCTGAATTGGGGATGATTGGAAAACATATTTCTTTACGGGCACCCGAACCGGCAGATGCAGAACTGCTTTTCAAATGGGAAAATGACACTTCCATATGGCAGGTAAGCAATACCATTATGCCATTTTCAAGGTTTGCTATTGAGCAATATGTCATGAATACTCAGCTCGATATTTATTCAACTAAGCAGCTGAGATTAATGATCGATCTTCATATTAAAAATAAAATTGTAACGATTGGCACTATTGATCTTTTTGACTTTGAGCCAACACATATGAGAGCTGGAGTAGGCATATTAATTAGAGAAGAAATGAGTAATAAGGGCTATGCCTCTGAAGCAATGGAATTACTGATTGATTTTGCTTTTAACACACTACAGCTACATCAATTGTACTGCAACATTGATGCAGAAAACAAAAAAAGCCTTCATCTTTTTAAAAAATTCAACTTTAAGGAGGTTGGCTTAAAAAAAGAGTGGTTATCAGTGAAGAACAGATGGGTTGATGAGTATTTACTACAACTAATAAATGATAAATAATACATAATGCGTAATTTGTAATACAAAAAACGAGCAACAAATGAGTGCATTCTACCACACCAAATATGGGCGGCCGCCTAAAAAAAAGAAAAAAGCAAAAATGCTGCGCATTTTTCGAAATATTATTATTTTACTAATTATTGCCGGCAGCATAAGCACATACCTCATATACAGAGCTCTCTGGAAAACAAATGTCTGGATTCATGAAAACACAACCACCTCCATATATATTCCAACGGGGGCTACTTTTAATGATGTTAAAGATATATTATACGAACAGGGGCTGATCATAAATAGAAATTCATTTGAATGGCTGGCAAAGAAGAAAAAATATCCGGGTCTCGTTAAGCCGGGAAGATATATTATAAAAGAAGAAATTGGAAATAACGAGCTGATTAATCTGCTTAGATCAGGAATGCAAACCCCTGTTAATGTTCTATTTAACAATATTCGAACAAAAAATCAACTGGCTCAAATAATTGCGAAGCAAATAGAGGCCGACTCAACATCGATCATGCAGGTTATTGATGATCCTTCATTTTTAAAGCAATTCGACCTGGCCCCTGAAAATTCAATCATGATTTTCATTCCAAATACCTATGAATTTTACTGGAATACAGATGCCAGGGACTTTGTTGAACGAATGGGTGAGGAATACAATCGTTTTTGGAATACCAAAAGAATGCAAAAGCTAGGCCGGACAGGAATGACAAAAGAAGAGGTTATTATTTTAGCTTCTATTGTTGAAAAGGAAACGATAAAAGATGACGAAAAACCATTAATTGCCGGTGTTTATATCAACCGCCTAAAAAAAAGATGGCTTCTCCAGGCTGACCCAACCATTGTTTATGCTTTAGGAGACTTTAATATCAAGCGTGTACTTAACGAACACAAAAAAATTGATTCACCATACAACACATATAAAAATGCCGGGCTTCCCCCCGGCCCCATATGCATACCATCGATAGTCTCCATTGATGCAGTTTTGGATTTCGAGGATACCGGCTTTATGTTTTTTTGTGCTAAAGATGATCTGTCCGGATATCATAACTTCGCTAAATCAAATCGTCAACATCAAAAAAACGCCAGGAAGTTCCAGCAGGCACTCGACAAGTTAAACATTAAACAATGAACGCATTCAAGGCTTATGATATCAGAGGTGTTTATGGCATTGACTTCACAAAAGAAGATATTTATAAAATTGGCTACTTTCTTCCGCAACTTCTTAAAACCACTAAAATTTTAATAGGACGGGATGTCAGGGTTTCGTCAGATGAGATATATGATCATTTGAAGCAAGGCATCAATGATGCGGGTGCTGATGTATATAATGCAGGGTTAACAACCACACCAATGATCTATTGGGCGACAGCAAAATACAATTTCGCTGCATCTGTTCAGATCACAGCTTCACACAATCCAAAAGAATACAACGGATTAAAAGTATCCCGGGAAGAAGCACTACCGGTAGGTTATGAGACCGGCCTTGCCGAACTTGAGCAGATGATTAACGATATGCCTGTAGTTCCAGTAATAAATAGAGGAGAGGAAATTAATTTTTCTTTTAGAAATGATTACTTAGAATTTTTGAATAATTACCAAAGAGATCATTCAAATTTAAAGATCGGGATTGACTGTTCAAATGGCATGGCTGCCTTGCTTATCAAAGATTTACTTGGCAATGCACCGATATATATTTTCGACACCCTTGATGGCACCTTCCCTAATCACGAGGCCAACCCGTTGATTCCTGCGAATGTTAAAGATCTTAAAAAGCTGGTACTGGATAATAATTGTGATATTGGTGTTATTTTTGACGGTGACGCCGACAGGGTTATGTTTGTGGATGAGAAAGGTCAATTTATCCGCCCTGATCTTATCATCGGTGTTTTAGCACATCATTTCCTTACCGGGGAAGCAGAAAATGTACTTCAGGATATCCGAACATCTGAAGGTGTTAGAGAATATATTGAGAAGTTTGGAGGAAAGATGCACATGTGGAAAGTTGGCAGGGCTTATGCGGCGCTAAAATTGAGAGATATTGACGGCATCTTCGGTGGTGAATTGGCAGGACATTATTACTTCAGGGATTTCTATTATTCAGACTCCGGATTACTGGCATGTCTGTTGGTACTGAATATTATCAGCGATATGAAAAACCATGGAGTGTCTGTATCACAGCTAATCAGCCAGATTTCAACCTATGCTAATTCCGGCGAAATCAACTTCAGAATTGAAAAGAAAACAGAGGCTATGCAGGCTGTTAAAGATCATTTTACCAAAGCAGAAAAACCTCAAAAATTCTATGATTTTGACGGATACAGAATTGAGTTCCATGACTGGTGGTTTAACATCAGGCCATCCAACACTGAGCCATTTCTGCGGTTTATCGCGGAAGCGAAGGATGAGGAAAAGCTACAAAAAGTTATTAAGGAGGTTAATCTTGTTTTGGGGGCGTTTCAATGATACCTGGTTGCCGGTAGCCGGTAGGCGGTAGCCGGTAGGCGGGAATCAGGAATCAGGAATCAGGAATCAGGAATCAGGAATCGGGAATCAGGAACCGGGAGTGTGTTGGTAATAGCATTAAACCTTGAACTTTGAACTTTGAACTTTAAACTTTAAACTTTAAACCCGGCGGATGCGAAGTGATTTCTAAACATTAAACCTGATATAAACAATATCCCCTTCCTCCACAACATATTTTTTTCCCTCAACACTCATTTTTCCAGCCTCTTTGCAGGCATGTTCTGAACCAAGCGTAATGTAATCATGGTATTTTATAACTTCAGCTCTGATAAAGCCGCGCTCAAGGTCGCTATGTATAATGCCGGCAGCCTGTGGGGCAGTCATTCCTTTCTTGATCGTCCAGGCCCTGACCTCTTTCGGGGCTGCAGTAAAAAATGATTCGAGGTTCAAAAGCGTATAGGCCGCTTTTATCAATTTATTTACTCCGGGTTCAGACAAGCCGGCATCATCCAGAAATGCTTTTCTATCATCCGGATTGTCAAGCTCGGCAATCTCAGCTTCCAACTCTCCGGCAATAATCAATATTTCCGCTTGCTGATCCTGCAAGGCTTCTTTTACTGCATCTACATAAGGATTGCCATTCACGGCAGAAGCATCATCTACATTACAAACATAGACCACTGGCTTGTCGGAAAGGAGAAACAGATCTCCTGTAATCCGTTTATCCGTTTCATTTATTTCCAATGTTCTGGCTGGATTAAAATTCTCGAAATGATCCGAATACCGATGTAAGATTTCCAGGCTTTTCTTATCATCTTTATCTCCCGATTTAGCCACTTTCTCCAATTTCCGGATCTTCCTTTCAACCATTTCCAGGTCTCTGACTATAAACTCAAGGTCCAGAATTTCAATATCCCTTACGGGGTCGACGGATCCTTCTACGTGTGGCAGGTTAACATCATCAAAGCAACGCAATACATGAATGAGGGCATCAGTTTGTTGTATATCGCCCAAAAACTTATTCCCGATCCCTTCACCGCGACTGGAGCCTTTGGCCAAACCTGGTATATCAACTATCTCAACAGTTGCAGGGGTGACTTTGGCAGCATGAACAATTTTATCTATTTCATATAAACGATCATCCGGGATATCAATAACACCAAGGTTGGATTTGGATGTGCTAAAAGCATAAGTTGTAGCTTCAGCTTTTGTACTTGACATGCAATTAAAAATGGTAGTTTTCCCCGTGTTGGTCAGTCCAACAATTCCGCATTTAAGAGGCATAAAAATATATTTGAATTAAATGACAAAGTTAATTAGACAATCCATAATAATAACATTTTTTCTTTCTTTTATAAAGTTGTGGAGTTATGTAACACTGATCATTCCTTCTCCCCTGTCAAGAAACTTACCGATGATGGCAGCATCTTTTATGCCATCAGCTTTTAACCGGGACAGTAAATCATTTGCTGTCTCCGCAGGAACAATCAGCAACAATCCCCCTGACGTTTGTGCATCGCACAGAATCAGTTTATCAAGACGAGTGATGGATTTACCCCAAATCAATTTTTTATTTACATAATCAAGATTATTGATACTTCCTCCCGGGATCATATTGGCAGTAGCCAGCTCTCTGACCTGTTCAATGAGCGGAACCTTGTTCAAAAAAATCTCCGCATCAAGCCCGCTGCCTTCAGTAACCTCTTTGAGATGCCCTAACAACCCAAATCCGGTTACATCGGTACAAGCATGAAGAACAAAGTTCTTTGCGATCTCAACGGCTTTGCGGTTCAGTTCACTCATGATGGAAATAACCCTTTCCTGCAATTTTTTGCTGGCCATTCCATTTTTGATACCTGTTGAAATGATCCCTGTGCCGATTGGTTTCGTAAGAATGATCATGTCGCCGGATTGGGCACCTGAATTTTTAATTATCTTATCGGGATGAATAATTCCTGATACTACCAGGCCAAACTTAGGCTCATTATCTTCGATGGTGTGCCCACCAAGGATAGGTATTCCAGCCTCTGCCACCTTATCCTGAGCACCTTTCAATATCTTTCGGAGTACATCATGAGACAATCTTTTTATTGGAAATCCAACAATATTCAACGCAAAAAGAGGATCGGCTCCCATTGCATAGATATCACTCAGCGAATTTGCGGCAGCAATTGCGCCAAAATGGTACGGATCGTCAACTACCGGAGTGAAAAAGTCGACTGTTTGAACAATGGCTTTATCATCATCTATCCGAAAAACAGCTGCATCGTCCGAGGTATCTGTCCCAACGAGGATCCTGGGATCATTTGAGAAAGGTATCTCTTTCAAAACAGCCTCCAGATCCTGTGGACGTAATTTACATGCACATCCCATGCCGTGAGTAAAATGCGTTAACTTGACTTCATCTTCAGCCAATACAGCATTCTGATGATCTTCACTGTCAACAAATGTCTTCACAGAACTGTCAATAACATCAATCGCTGTGTCTATCTCATCCTTCGTGGTATACTTGCCAACAGAAAACCGGATAGTTCCCATGGCATATTCGTCAGGCACTTTCATAGCCATCAGAACAGACGATGTTTCTTCGCTATCGGTATGGCAGGCAGCTCCGGCAGAGGCAGCCAACTGATTAATCGACCATAAGAGGGTGTTCGCTTCAATATCCCGAAAACCGATACTCAGTGTATTTGGCAGACGATACGTTAAATGTCCGTTAAGCTTAATATCCAACCCTTTTTTAATCAAGCCATTATACAAACGGTCCCGCATATCCAGCAAATGCCGTTGATTTTTTTCAAGGTCTCTCCCTGCCACCTCGCATGCCTGCCCCAGGCCGACTATTTCCAGTACATTCTCGGTCCCGGCACGTTTATTCTGCTCGTGGTCAGCTCCATGGATCAGCTTTTCCAATATAATACCCTTATTGATATACAAAGCGCCAATACCTTTTGGCGCATACATTTTATGGCCGGCAATTGACATCAAATCAACTCCCATTTCACGAATATCAGTCTTAATTTTTCCAACTGATTGTGCGGCATCCGAATGAAACAATACTTCTTTATCACGGCAAATTTTTGATATTTCTGCAAGGGGCTGAATGGTGCCCACTTCGTTATTTGCATGCATTACAGACACTAAAATTGTCCCTGGGTTGATTTCTTTTTCAACATCAGCCGGATCAACCATCCCGAATGAGTCGACAGGAAGATAGGAAATGCTAAAGCCCAGCTTTTCTAAGTACCTGCACACTTCCAGAACAGCCGGATGTTCAATGGCAGTGGTTATGATGTGATTGCCTTTTTCGCGATTAGCCAAAGCCACTCCTTTTATTGCCATATTATTTGATTCGGATCCACCACTGGTAAAGACCACCTCTTCAGGCTTACATTTGATTAAATCAGCAACCTGTTTCCTGGCTTTTTCAATCGCTTTTTTTGCCTGAATTCCATAAGAATGAATACTTGATGGGTTGCCAAAAAATTCATAAATAAAAGGCTTCATAGTATCCGCTACCTCCTTGTCAACAGGTGTTGTAGCGTTATAATCAAGGTAAATGGTTTTCTTTACAGTCATAACATGTTTCTTAATATATTTTGTTCCAGGCCCACAACCTGTTCCAGAATGATGTCTGCACTTTTCTCCGGGTTGTCCTCTGCAAGTTCAATATTAAAAACCAACTTTTCATCTCTTCGTGACAGGCCATACTGGTATGTTTGGTCATAATATGTTAATGCAATATCAATGGCTGTATAAAAATCACCATTACGAACGGCTTCAACAGCCTTCTTCGTTTGGGCACCGCCAAGCTTTTTAGCAATCCTAAAAGTGGCATCTTCCAGTTTTTCCGCGTTAAAAGAGGTATATTCCGTTACCAATCGCTGAATTCTCAACTCCTTAGCCATAACAAGGTTTACAAGAGGAGCATCTTTCATTTGTTTAAAAAGTGGTTCAGGTACGCTATTCACTCCAATGGATCGGCTCTCATTCTCAATCCAAACGACACTGGACAGGTCAAAAAAGCTAAACTCCTTATAAAGATCATTTTCAAACTGCTCATTTGTTGGTTGAGCCGGCAGACCAATGGCACCGAATGCAGATCCTTTATGATTTGCAAGTTTTTCAAGATCAAGTACTTGTTCTCCTTTTTGTTTCATTTTGTGTAGAATTTCTGTTTTTCCACTTCCAGTCATTCCTCCAAGCACCCAACAATTCATTTGTTTTGAAAACCCGTCCCTTATAAATCTTCTATATGCTTTATAACCTCCCTTCACAACTGTTACTTTCAAACCGGAAGTATTAAACAACCAGGCCATACTAGCACTTCGCATACCTCCACGCCAACAGTACATAAACAGGCCATTTTTTGAATTTACTCTACGTGCTTGTTTCACAAGTCCTACCATCTTAGGCCCAACAATCTCCAATCCTAAAAGTATTGCAGCATCTCTCCCCGAATTTTTGTACAACTTCCCAACCATGGCTCTTTCCTCATCATCAAATAAAGGTATATTCACCGCACCCGGCAGGTGGCCGTGTTCGTATTCCGAAGGTGATCTGACATCAATAACAGGGATTTTGCCAATTGGTTCAATCACTTTTTCAATATCAACATATTCTATCATATGCTTTAAATCTTGTACCTTTTAGTAATCAACCTCAATTAACTTGTCCGTCTGATCAATATAAATCAGGTATTTTTTCACATCAGGGTATCCCATCTCTTCAAGGAGGTTAGCATATCTCTTGATTTGAATTTTATGCTTTTCGGATGGTTTACCAGTTTTATAATCAACAATAAGGGTCTCATCCTTATTAAATATCAAGCGGTCGGGCCTAAAAGATTCGCCATCAGGCAGGAGTATTTCTGTTTCCATTTTAGCATGACCTGCTTCTTTGAAAAATTGAGCTATCTCCGGATCGGTAATCAGTTCTGTTAAGACCTGCTTCAGCGCATGCATCTGTTTTTCATCGATAAGACCCTGACTCAAACACTGAGCCAGTACCTGAGACAAATCAGAACTGAATTTTACTTTTGACAGTATATAATGGGTCAGATTTCCCCACTCCCGGTTTCGGTCAGGGTCATCAACATCCCAGGCTTCAGGGGCCCGCATACTTAGCATAATCTTCTCACGCCAGCTGCTGGAAATATTATGTTTCAAAAGATATTTAGAAGTGGCTGTTTTTTTTGCTGACTTCAGGTAAGGGGCTTTACTCCCGAACGTATACACCAATTGACCAGCACTCCAGTTATCTGTTTTTTTTAAATACAATGCCAGCAATGTGGATACGTTTATCGTTTCAGAATGATCTGGCGGCAATTCTGTAATTACGTACAACCTCACGACTGGCCGGGTCAATACCACATATAGCATATTGATCATATCGAGAAGCGATTTTTCATATTCTACCAGATAATCATTTTGATAAACCGTTTGCTTCATATCAGTGGTAGTGCGCAATAATGATGTTGAAAGCTTAGCAATTTTCGGGTTATCTACATTAACCCATAGATATTTCCGGGTCAGTTTTTTATCTGATAGCTTGGCAAATGGATAGATAACAACCGGAAATTCAAGCCCCTTGGCTTTGTGGATGGTCATGATAGTAACAGCATTTGCACCTTCCGGTACCTGGATCGACAGTTTATCTTTTTTTTCTTCCCACCACTTTAGGTAATCCAAAATGCCACCATTTTCCTTTGAGGTATATTCAAATACCGCATCCATATAAAACTGCACATAGGGATCAACCTGCTTGTTAAGATTAAAAACACGTATCAACTCTTCAGTAAGTTCATAAACAGATAATTTTAACAGCCTTGAAGCAGAAATCCGGATTCCAAACCGGATGAGAAAACCAACCAGATCATTCTCATTCTCCATTTTATTCCACTGACCTGAACCTGAAGTTAAATCCGCCAATCTATATCCCGTTATTAACTCATTTATTATCAAATAATTAACAATCTCTGCTTGTAACAGATCACACGGGGTTATCAAATACTGTAAAAATGAAACCAGAAACTTAACATCAGAAGAATTTTTCAACAATAAGGACTCTGAAGAAATTACATCAATTTCATTTTTTAGGAGGAAACGCGCTATATGACTACCTTCATCATTGGTACGGCATAGAACAGCAATATCAGACAGCTTAAATTCATCAGATTTAATCTCCTGTATTAGCTCAAGTACCCTTTGGAGGTTATACTCCGAAAAACTATTTTCTTCCTTTTTCTTATCATAAAACTCAATATGCACATACCCACCTCTCTTGCCCTGATCAAATTCCTGTTCATGATTTAAGTAGATATGCCGCACATAAGGAGGAAATTTATCCAAAATGGCTTTAAAAAAGTCATTATTGAATTGAATGACCTCAGCGAATGATCGAAAATTCCGATTAAGGACTACCTGTTCAAAATTCCTTTGCAGGCTTTGCTGGCGTTCGTTATCAATACGGTTATCTCTTTTATTAAATATCTCAGGTAGCCTGACAAATTGTTCAACATCTCCATTTCTCCAACGGTAAATAGATTGCTTGGCATCTCCAACAACCATATTGAAATTACCGTTTGCCAGTGCATTGTCAATTAAGGGAAGAAAATTCATCCATTGAAGAACTGAAGTGTCCTGGAACTCATCAATCAAAAAATGTGAATATTTTTCCCCAATACGTTCATAAATAAAGGGAACCGGTTCATTCAGGACTATTTCAGCAATTCTTTTATTAAACTCGGAAATTGGTATTTTCCGATTATATGTTTTGATCTCGTCAATTATATTTCCAATCTCGTTAAGCAGGGCCAGAGGAAAAATATTCCTGTATAAAAGCCTGAATAGCGAATACTCTTCGTAATGCTTACTTGAATAAGAGCTGATATCATCAAAAATATTCCTTAAATCCGATTTTATCTCATCAATAGCGTTTTTTTGATCAATCGTTGCCGAACCTGAGTACCAGCGATCTTCATTGATGGTCTTTAAAACATAAGAATTTGGTTCAAGTTTTTTAAAATTCTTTAAGGTAATATATTCAAAATACTTGAGAATTCCTGAACGGGATTGAAAAAAAGCTCCGGCCTGCAATCCTTTTCGTTCAACAAGTGATAAGGCAGCTGAAGCGTAGTTATTAAGTTTGTTTTCAAATATCTTTATATGATTGAATAATATAGCTGAAATAGCAAAAAATTCGTCAAGGCTCACTTCTTTCAATCTCTTCAGATATTCATAACTCCCTTCATCCATAAGGTTCCTGGCAAAATCCCGCAAATCATTTTCAATATGCCAGTCGTGTTCCATATCAGCTTTCGCCTCAGTGAAATGAATCAACAGTTTTGTAAGCTGCTCATCACTTCCAACCTCACCTAAAAGATAATCAACAGCTCCGGCAA
>JAGLWB010000282.1 GCA_023133655.1 Bacteroidales bacterium | reverse complement strand
GAGTGCTTCACGGCTGAAACGTGGTGCTTTTTATCTATTTTTGCGACATGATAATGATTGACACACACACGCACCTATACCTGGATAAATTTGACTCAGACCGGGAGCGGGTTATCACCTCTGCTATTGAAAAGGGAGTGAAGTATATGTTATTACCAAATATCGATAGTTCCTCTATTCATCATATGCTTTCTTTGTGTGATGATTTTCCGGAAAACTGTTTTCCCATGATGGGGTTACATCCCACTTCTGTAAAAAACAATTATAAAAAGGAATTGGAGATAATAAACAAGTGGCTGGTGAAAAAGAAATTTATTGCTGTTGGGGAAATCGGGATTGATCTGTATTGGGACAAGACTTATGTTGCGCAGCAGGAAGCGGCTTTTCGGTTTCAGATTCAACTCGGAATTGATCATGGCCTTCCATTAGTGATACATTCGCGCAATTCTCTGGATAAGATCCTGGGCATTTTGAATGACTATACGGACAATGGTATTCGTGGTGTTTTTCATTGTTTTACGGGCACAGCCGGTCAGGCGGCTAAGATTATCAATATGGGTTTTTACCTGGGTATCGGAGGTGTGTTGACATTTAAAAACTCCGGGTTATCAGAGGTTTTAGATAGCATCGACCTGCAACACATTCTGCTTGAAACTGATGCACCGTTTTTAGCCCCTGTGCCCTTTCGGGGAAAACGAAACGAAAGTGCTTATATTCTTCTTGTGGCAGATAAGCTTGCAGAGGTGAAAAAGTGTAGCATTGAAGACGTAGCAAAAATTACAACTGATAATGCAACCACATTATTTAAATGGTATTAAATGGAAAATTCTTTACAAATTTTTGTTTTGTATAATTTTTTGTAATTTAGCTGCCTGATTTAAAAAGCGGGTATTAACTCCACTCACGGAGAGGTGGCCGAGTGGTCGAAGGCGCACGCCTGGAAAGCGTGTATTCCGAGTGGATCGGGATCAAGGGTTCGAATCCCTTTCTCTCCGCAAAATTGAATACGAAACAACAAATTGCTAAAAATCAATAAAAGTTAACTATGAAAAAATTAATTGCTTTTTTGACCATTGCGGTAATGCTTACATTCGGACTCTCGACTGTAGTTTTTTCACAAGACACTGAACTAGGTACCGATACCGCACAAACAGAAATGGCTTCCGATACATTAATGGCTGACACGACAGCTGCTGTTGAAGAGGTGGCCGAATCCACGCTTGAACCCGAACCGGAACAAGCTGCAGCATGGCACCAGGTTCTGAAAGAAAAATTTATTGAGGGTGGTGCAGGATTTATGGGCATCGTACTGCTGGCACTCATTTTAGGTCTGGCCTTGTCATTTGAAAGGATCATCTACCTGAACTTGTCAACCACAAGTACGACAAAACTCTTAAACCAGGTTGAAACAGCCATTGATACCAAAGGAATTGATGCTGCCAAGGAGATCTGTAAAAACACACGGGGACCTGTGGCAAGTATTTTTTATCAGGGGCTGGATAAGTATGACGAAGGGCTTGACACGGTTGAAAAATCCATTATTTCTTATGGTGGAGTGATGACAGGCCGTTTAGAAAAAGGCCTGTCCTGGATTGCATTATTTATTGCTATTGCTCCTATGCTTGGATTTATGGGTACTGTTATCGGTATGATCGGAGCTTTTGATAATATTGAGGCGATGGGCGATATTTCTCCAACCATTGTTGCCCGTGGTATTAAAGTTGCTCTTCTGACTACAGTGTTCGGTCTGATAGTTGCTATTATTTTGCAGGTGTTTTATAACTATTGTGTTGCAAAGATCGATGCGATTGTAAATGATATGGAAGACAGCTCCATTTCATTTATTGACATTCTTGCAAAACATAAAAAATAAAAACAATGGATAAAATCATTATTAAAATAGCCAAAATACTATCCATTATTGTCATAATTCTTGGGGTGGTATTTTTCATCCTGACAGCACTCAATGGAGATGAAATAGAAGTTGATCCGGCTTTGCAGACTAAAATTTTAAATCCTTATGGCGGTCTGGCTTTTATCACTATCATCATTACTGCAGGAGCCATTATTTTGTTCTCCTTGATAGATATTATAGCAAAACCTAAAAGCCTTGTACGATTTTTGATACTGGTAGGTATTTTAGTCGTCTTAGGCTTTATTGGATACTCACTATCAGGTAACAATTTTAATGCGGAAGAATTGCAAAGGCTTAAATCAACTGCTGAGGAGTCGAGGATGGTAGGTGCAGCATTGATATTTACGTACTTTGTTGGTGCTTTGACAGTCCTGGCATTGATTGTATCAAATTCTATTAATTTTTTCAGAAGATAAAAATTACCCAAAATGGCACGTAAAATACCAGAATTAAATGCAAGTTCAATGGCTGACATAGCTTTCTTGCTTCTGATCTTCTTCCTGGTAACCACGACCATGGATGTTGATACAGGAATATCCAGAAGGCTGCCACCTCCATTAGACCCGACACAAGAACCACCGAAAGTTAAAGAAAGAAATATTTTTAATGTTTTAATTAGTCGAAGTGACAGGTTGATGGTTGAAGGTAAAGGTGGAGATATACGTATACTCAAAGATCAGGCGAAAGAATTTCTGGCAAATCGCGCTAACAGCGAAAATCTTCCTGAAAAACGTCTTGAGACTATCCCATTACTTGGAGAATTTTATGTTTCTAAGGGCATCATTTCCGTAAAAAACGACCGGGGTACTTCTTATGATATGTATATTCAGGTACAAAATGCCCTCACACAAGCCATCAACGAACTCAGGGATGAGCTTTCAATGGAAAAATTTGGCATCCACTTTCAAAAGCTTAAAGACGAAGAGTACATCAAAGCAATCCAAAAAGCAATCCCAGTTTCCATTTCAGAAGCCGAACCTGAAGACATAGGAGGAAATTAATATGTCGAAATTTAAATCACAACAATCAAAAGAAACCCCGGCAATATCTACAGCATCTTTGCCGGATATTATTTTTATGCTCTTGTTTTTTTTCATGGTAACAACTACCATGAGAGAAACCACCTTGTTTGTAAAGATAGCTCAACCTTATGCCACAGAAGTACAAAAACTGGAAAAAAAATCATTGGTTAGCTACATTTATATTGGTCAGCCTCTCAATAAAAAGTTGGGAACCGAATCACGTATACAGCTTAACGACAGGTTTGCTACTGTAAATGACATACCGGATTTTATTATTTCTGAACGCGATGCAAGAGATGAAGTTGATCGTAAAATGATCACAACTTCTCTGAAAGTAGACAAAGAAACAAAAATGGGTGTGGTAACGGATGTAAAACAAGAGTTAAGGCATGCAGGAGCCTTTAAAATCAATTATTCCACACGGAAACAGGTAACGACAAAGAGGTAATTACTTTTTCATAGCTCAAAAAACACCACTTTGTATTATTAGCCCGGTCTCTGATCGGGCTTTTTTTGTACAGTGCTTTGTAATTTTTTATTTTTTACTGGTTATTGTGTATTTCTCATTTTTGATTTTAACTTTTAATTTATAATTTTCTCAGCAGTTTCTATACTAGGCGAATCAAGGGATGAATACGGTAAACTTTCTTTTAATTTTAATTTATTACATCGCGCAATTTTCTTCAAGTGTCATTGATTTATCCGAAATGAGAAATCAGGAATTCTAATAAGGAATGATAAATTAGAAATATTAATCAGGAATAACCAATAATAAATAAAAAATGAGGAAGTCTTTGTAAAGATCTCATACTACATTTCCACTCTTCTTCTCATACGAGTAAACAGTATACATCAACCCAACCACAATGAGAAAACTGGCAACAATAGTAACAGGGCTGGCAGAGCTACCAAAGCTCTCCATATCAGTATCGATATCCCCTTTAAAATAGAAAAAAGCGGCAATAACAGCAGCAGCATTATTTATTAAATGTGTAACAATAGGCAACCATAACGATTTACTCCATAAAAACAGATAACCAAGAACGACACCCAGTATCATCCGGGGAAGGAATCCAAAAAACTGTAAATGAAGTGCACTAAACAGGATGGCTGACAGCCATACAGCCAAATGCCTATTCTTCGACCAATCATATAGGATGCGCAACAACACGCCTCTGAAAATGAGCTCCTCCCCCACAGCTGCAAGCACTGCAAACATCACCAGGTTAATAACCAATCCTTTCCAGGTCGTATCACTCAAAAAAGCTTCTGTTAGTTCCATAGCTTGTTGTTCTGATGAACGCATCCATTGCTCCAGGCCTGATAAGGACTCCGGCAAATGAAACATCCCATTCAAACTGACTAACCAGTTAATGAATGGAAGGATAGCCATGATCATCACCACAGAAAGAATTATTGATTTTAGTTGAGGGGGCGTGGTTAGCTTTAAGTAACCCCAAATATCCCTTTTTATAATAAAAGCAAAAACGAATGCTGGTATGATAAAGGTTCCAAACTGACTAACAACCTGAAAATATTTCATCATCTCAATATTATTTTCCCCATTGGTTCCTCCGATCCCAGATAACATTGGCAAAACATCCGGCCCGAACAAAGGAATAGCAATGAGATATCCAAGCAAAAATGTTAAAAGAAACGATGAAAGGATAATCAGGAGAAGAAAAATTAGTTGGTATAAAGGAGTGAAATTTCGAAATAAAGGCTCGTTTATCATGAATCAGGATTAATAATTGGGTTGAAGAGGTAAAAGTAATAAATTTGCAGAAATATAGCCACAAGCTGCAAGCTAACATGTTTTCGATCGGCAACATATCATTCACTGACACTCCCATCATTCTTGCTCCAATGGAAGACATTACCGATCCCTCGTTCCGGTCGGTATGCAAAGAGTACGGAGCTGATTTGATGTACACGGAGTTTATTGCCTCAGAAGGGCTGATCAGGGATGCGGCAAAAAGTTTGATAAAATTAACTATTTCATCCCGGGAGCGCCCTATCGGAATCCAGATTTTCGGACACAATATTGATTCAATGATTGCTGCTACTGAGATTGCAGAGCAAGCAAAGCCCGACCTGATTGACCTTAATTTTGGTTGCCCGGTCAAAAAGGTAGTACGCAAAGGTGGTGGAGCTGCCATGCTGAAGGATATTCCGGGAATGATCAGGATGACAGAAGCTGTTGTTCAAGCTACCAGGCTTCCTGTCACTGTTAAAACCCGGTTGGGATGGGACGAGCAACATAAAAATATTGTGGATGTTGCTGAGCGGCTACAGGATACCGGTATTAAAGCCATTACCATTCATGGCAGGACGAAAGTCCAGTTATACAAAGGAAAAGCAGACTGGACATTGATTGGAGCGGTCAAAAATAACCCTCGGATGAGGATACCTGTGATAGGTAACGGAGACATTGACAGCCCGGAGAAAGCGCTTGAAATGAAAAAGATGTATGGTGTTGATGGTTTGATGATCGGCAGGGCTGCTGTGGGCAATCCGTGGTTGTTTAAACGCATTAAATATTATCTCAAAACCGGTATTCCTCTTCCATTGCCTGCTATTCAGGAAAGGGTGCGTGTATGCCGGGTTCATTTGCAGCGAGCCATACAGTTAAAAGGAGAGAGGCGGGCAGTTATTGAGATGCGAAAATATTACAGTAATTATTTCAAGGGGTTGCATGATTTCAAGCAATATAAGATGCGGTTAATGACCATGACAGGGTTTGATGAGGTGGATGGGTTATTGAGGGAAATTGGGTGATTTTGGATTCTCTCTCTTGAATAATTATCTTGATTTTTTAATGTGAAAAATCAAGCAAACATTAAATTTGTGTATATTTGCTGTTTGTAAAAGGTTATTAGAAGTATTTGAGGCCAAAAAGTAACTAAACATTAAAAAACAAGAATATTAATGTCTGATCAGTTATATTCGATCAATCCCGACAGAAATTCTCCCTGGAATGATCTTCAGTTGTTACCAATTCATAAAG
>JAGLWB010000281.1 GCA_023133655.1 Bacteroidales bacterium | reverse complement strand
GCTGCCAGATGGGAGAATTTTCTGGTTATACAGAAACAGAATCAGGAATGTATTACAGATTCTACGAAAGATCAAACGATACTGTCAAACCAGCTATTGGAGACCTGCTATCTGTTAAAATGCAGTATGGAACAAAGGATTCTATTGTTTTCAACAGTAAGGATAACCCAACAGGAGAAGATCTTATTTTACCTTTAAGTGAGCCGGAATTCGCTGGTGATATTTACGATGCACTAATGTTGATGTCTGTTGGCGATAGTGCAGGCTTTATTCTCAAAGCTGATTCTTTTTTCCTGGTAACTGCCCATTCTAGAAGCATTCCCGACTATGTTGACACAACCACGAATGCTTTTTATTTTTACATAAGATTAGTTTCTGCCCAGAGCAGAGAAGAATTTGATCAGGCAGAGGTAGAAAGGAAGGAAGTTCTTAAAAGAGAAGAAAAAGTGATTCTGGAGCAATACCTTGCTGATAATGAAATTACAACAAAACCGTTGCCTAGTGGCTTGTACTTTATTGAAACCAAATCAGGGCATGGGGCCAAACCGAAAGAAGGCGATTGGACTAAAATACATTTTGAAGTTAAATTGATGGATGGACCGCCTCTGTTTTCTTCCTGGGATAACAATGCTCCAATGGATATTGAAATAGGCAAACCGTTTGATACTCCTGGTGCTACTGAAGCTTTAAGCCTGATGAAAGTTGGATCAGTTGTTGATTTGATTGTTCCTTCCGAAATTGCTTTTGGAGAAGCCGGAAGGAGCCAAATGGTTCCTCCATATGCAACCGTCTTATATAAACTTGAAATGATTTCAATAATGTCTGCAAAGGAACACAAAGCAGAACAGGATAGAATCAGACGGGAGCAAATGGCCAAATTCGATAAAAATAAAGTTGAAAGTGAGAGGTTCTTGGGAGAAAACAGCAAAAAAGATGGTGTTGTTGTTTTACCGAGTGGTCTACAATATAAGGTAATAACCACGGGTGAGGGCCCAATTCCTCAAGCCTCAGATAAAGTTAAAGTACATTATCATGGAACAATTATTGACGGAACGGTTTTCGACAGCTCAGTTGAACGAGGTACACCTTCTGAGTTTCAGGTAACAGGCGTTATTGAAGGCTGGCAGGAAGCTCTTCAATTGATGCCGGTTGGTTCCAAATGGGTGCTGTATATTCCATCAGACCTGGCTTACAAAGATAATGCACGTGGACAGGTTATTGAACCAAATATGGCGCTCGTTTTTGAAGTTGAGCTGCTTGAAATACTTGGTAGTGGCGAATAATTTTTTTTAAAAGATATAAATTCTAAATATTGCCCGGTTAACAGTGAATGTTGATTTTCTGTTTTCCGGGCAATTTTATTTTTCTTTTTCAATTCAAGCTCTTTTGCAATAACATATATTAATATTTATCGTATAACCTTTTTAGGTTTTTCTTATAAATAGGTAAAACCCACGACTTTAGGCATGGGGTCAAAAACCAATTAAATTATGATAAAAAGCAGAAATACAACAACTTCCATCTTGATGATCTTAACGATGGCTATGGCAATAATTACTCTGTTACCTCTAAATGCTTTCCCATCAAGAAGTATCCCGGTAGCCTCATTTGATGCCAGTGATACCTTGATCGCAAAACATGCTGGTATTCAGTTTACAGATCAGTCTACAGGTAACCCGGATTCCTGGGCATGGACCTTCGATGGGGGAGTGCCGGCTACATCAACAGACCAAAACCCGGTTGTTGTTTACCCAACTCCCGGTGTGTATAATGTGACTTTAGTTGTAAGTAATGATTCAGGGAGTGATTCAATAACCCAAATTGATTACATTACTGTAACAGAATATCCTGCCGGATGGAGCTATACCGTCACAGGGACTACTCATATTATATCAGTCTGGGGTGGTAATTACCCGACAATTAACGGCGACTCGTTACAACCCGGTGATCTTGTTGGCGTATTTTTTACTGATAATAATGATACGATTTGCGGAGGGTTTAACGAATGGAATGGTGTGGATAACATCTCGGTAGTGGCTTTTGGAGATGATTCGTTTACCTCTGAAAAAGATGGTTTTGCAATAGCTGAAGAGTTTATATGGAAAGTTTATTCATGGTGTGCACAGAGAAATTTTAATGCTACCGCAACCTATTCTTTTGGTACTTCCTATTTCATTCCAGATGGAATGTCCATTCTTTCTGCACTTGATGCAACAGGCCCTGTATATTATTCAATCTCCGGAGAAATTACCAACTCACTTGGAATAGAATTAGCTGATGTCTTCCTGTGCTTTGGCGATAGTGTTGGACCAACGATCACTGACGAAAATGGCTATTATCAACGCTGCGTTCCTTCCGGATGGAACGATACTGTTCAGCCATTGCTTCAGGGTTTTAGCTTTACACCAGCATACAGGGATTATAGCAATGTGTCAGCTCATTTTGAAAACCAGGACTATACAGGTTCATCCGGTTTTTTAACAATTTCAGGCTTCGTTACTGAAAACAGCACCGGACTTGAAGATGTCATCATTACATTTTCCGGAGGGGCAGGTTCAGATACAACGGATAGTAATGGGTATTATTCATTAGACCTTCCATTGGGATGGAATGGTACAGCTATACCTGCAAAAGAGGGGTATTCGTTTTTACCACCATCCAGATCATATTCAAATCTGACTGGTGATTTAGCCAATGAAGATTACTCAGCTTCAATTTTGTACTTTACAATTTCAGGCTTAATAACTGATGATGGTAGTGGTGGTGGAATTGACTCGGCCCTTGTTTCATTTACAAATGGCATTGACTCAGTTTATTCAAATGAAACAGGTTTTTATGAGCAACAGGTTCCTTATGACTGGAGTGGTATAGCAGAGCCATCAAAAGAAGGGTATGATTTTGTCCCGGTAAGCCGGTCGTATTCATCTGTTAATTCAAATCACCCCAATGAGGATTATTCAGGCATCATCCAAACATTTAGCATATCAGGTACTATTACGGATAATGATACTGGCTTGGGAATGAATGATGTGATGGTTGTTTTTTCAGGGTTATCTACTGTTTTTACTAATAATACCGGATATTACATCCAAACAGTTCCTTATGGATGGATAGGGATGGCCTCACCCAATGCTTCCGGTTGTTCATTTGTTCCGGAAGAAAGAAACTACACCGACATCATGAATAATGTGATTGATCAGGATTATGTTGGAACCTTTGATAATTTTCCGCCCGGATGGGAATATGTCGTGACCCCAACATCTCATATTATTTCAGTCCCTTTATCCGCTTCGCCGAAAATTAACGGCGTTTCCTTAACCTCAGGTGATTTCATAGGTGTTTTTTATTATAATGCCGATAGCACAGATGAAAAATGTGGCGGATTTCATGAGTGGAATGGTGTTATGAATATAGCTGTTACTGCTTTTGGAGATGATGTGTCATCGCCTGAGAAAGATGGTTTCGCGTTTGGAGAGAATTTTATCTGGAAAATTTATGATTGGGATGAGGCTATTGAATATGAGGCTATTGCATCGTATGATCCAACCCTTCCCCAGCACGACGGCACATTTTTTATCGATGGACTTTCAGCATTAACAACCTTAAATGCAGATAATTTGGAAGCTGTCATTACTGCTGTTCCCGGGGAGATATGCCTTGGGGGTGTTTCGCAGCTTAACAGTGTAATTACCGGAGGATCCGGATTTTATTCATATTCATGGACATCCAACCCTGCTGGTTTTATTTCAACTGACCCAAACCCATTGGTTCTTCCCACAGAAACAACAACTTATTATTTAGAAGTTAGCACTTTTAATAACATTGCTATTGAAAGCAAATCAGTCACAGTAATCCAGCCACCTTCGGCTGATGCAGGGAGCAATGATACTATATGTGAAGGGAACAATTATTTTATTTTGAATGCATCTGCAATGAACTATGATTCCGTGTTTTGGACAACAAATGGAGATGGCTATTTCAGCGATCCACATATAATGAATCCGGTTTATGAACCGGGATCAAATGATGTTTTTTCAGGGTCTGTTCAACTTTCTTTCACAGCCTTCCCTCTTTCACCATGCGATGAACCGGCAGTGAGTACCATGATGCTATATATTCAGCAAGCACCATATGTGGAAGCCGGTATTAATGATTCCATTTGTGAAGATCAGGTTTATCAGGCTTCTTCAGCATATGCGTTGAATTACAGCTCTGTGAACTGGACTTCAGGTGGCGATGGAGTTTTTGATGACCTGACCTCAATTAACCCAACATATTTTCCGGGTGATTCAGATATTCAAAACGGAATGGTTACGCTTACCATTAATGCACT
>JAGLWB010000280.1 GCA_023133655.1 Bacteroidales bacterium | reverse complement strand
GAACCAACACCCTCGCATGTTGCAGATTCTGGATATAAAAAAGTTGGCAATGGATTTGGTATTGATATTGGGACCACTGTCCAGCTTTATGATAACCTGAAAATCAGTCTTGCGATTAATGATATTGGCAGTATTAAATGGAACGGTAATGTTTACACAGGTAACGATACCAGGGTATGGAGTATTGATACTGACGGTTTAGATAATTATAATATTTTTGAGCAGGGTCAGTTAATTGAAAGTGATAACCATCCCGACGACCCTAATGAATGGGTTGGGGTAGATGAAACAAAACTAAAGCTTCCAATGAATCTCAGGGGTGGCGCAAGCTATCGTTTTAACGATTTGGTTGAGGCTGGTTTTGACGTTTATGTTCCTCTTGGAGATAAGGTTCCGGGTGTTTACGAATCAACTGTTTTTGGAATCGGCGGAAGGCTTAACCCGGCTGAATGGGTTCAAATATCCCTTGGTGTTGTAACCGGTGGTAAATTTGGAACAAATGTTCCGGTTGGCATCTCTTTTTACCCTGTTAAGAATGATGAAACAACATGGGAGATTGGTTTTGCTACCCGGGATATGATTACAAACTTCAAACAAAACAATCCAACTGTATCTGCTGCCTTTGGATTTTTGCGGTTTAGTTTCGGGCAGCAAGCATCGTCAACAAGGTATTTAGAACAATAACCTAAACTTACAGATTACACCTGCCGGTCAGTAGGCTGGGCAGGATAGTGTTGTGGCTTTCAGAACATGGGGTAGTAGAAAGTATTTACGCTACTTTTCTATACCTCCAAACAGCAAGAGTAAGCATGATGGTTGCAAAACCGGTCATGGCGAAAAATTCCCTGCTGATATCCCAAAACCCAGATCCTTTCAGGAGAACCATTCGGATTACACGCATAAAATAGGCGAGAGGGTTAGCGATATTAACATAATTGGCCCAATCAGGCATGCTTTCAACCGGAGTGAAAATTCCACTCATCATAATAAAAGTGAGTAGAAAAAAGAAGGATAGAAACATTACCTGCTGCTGGGTTGAAGAAATGGTGGAAATAAATAGTCCAATACTCATTACCGCTATAAGGTATACAGATGCAAAGCCAAATAACAGTAATAGACTGCCCTCAATGGGAATATGAAAAAACAGCTTCCCGATTGTCAATCCAAAAGCCAGCTCAAAAAGGGCAATGATCCAAAACGGTAAAAGTTTACCAATAATAAACTGGTATTTGCGTATCGGTGTTACATTAATTTGTTCAATGGTGCCCATTTCTTTCTCTCGAACCAGATTTAGGGCCGACAAAAACATCCCTATCAGGGTTACCAGAATAACCAAAATGCCCGGTAACATATATATTTTATAATTCAAATCGGGATTGTACCAGTATGTGGTTGTGAGTGAAATGGTTTCCGGTCCCCTGATAAGCCCCCTGGAAAGCTCAAGAAAAATTTGATTTGAATAATCAGCAATGATTGAATGACTATAAGCATAAATTAGACCGGCAGCAGCACCATTAATGGCATCAACAAGTAACTGGACTTTTGCATTTTCTTCTTTATGAAGTTTTTTTTCAAAATCAGAAGGAATAACTAAAATAACATCAACAGATCCCTGTTTTAACGATTCTTCGGCTTCCTTAACAGAAAAACCCACCTGCTCAACCACATAAAAAGGAGAGGCTGAAAATTTATTAACCAATTCCCTGGAAGTCCCCGACAGGTCATTATCCACAACAAACATCTCAATCTTTTTCATCTCCAGGGTAGCAGCATGAACAAGAACGACAAGTTGTAAGATAGGTACAAGAAAAATGATCGGAAGCATTGTCCTGTTCCGGAAAATCTGGATAAATTCCTTTTGCAGAATGTATCGTATGGTCTTCATGGTCTGTTTTCGAATTAATTACGCAATATGTGATACTCTACTCCAGCCGAACACTAAATTTCCTGATGCTCATAGCGATAAAAAAAACTGTCATCGCTGTTAATATCGTTACTTCTCTCCAGATATATAACAACCCGGCTCCCTTAAACATAATGTCCCGGATGGCAGAAATAAACCATCGGGGGGGCATTATGCAACTGAGCCATTGTAATACTTCCGGCATGTTTTCAATGGGATATATAAACCCGGATAACAATATAGTAGGCATCATAAGTGCAAATGCCGAAATAAACATAGCCACCAGCTGAGAATTACTAACTGTTGAAATCAATATTCCAACCGACAGAGCCAATAAAATAAACAATATGTTCACGCCAAGCAACAATGCCAGGCTACCGTTAACCGGGAGGCCAAAAACTATATGCCCCAAAAAAATAATAATAACAGCATTCACAAATGACAGAACCACATAAGGCATTACTTTCCCAAATATTATTTGAATAGGCTTCAATGGAGATACCAGCAATACCTCCATATTTCCCATCTCCTTTTCCCTGGCTATTGAAATAGATGTCATCATAGCAGAAACAAGCATCAATACCAGTGCAATGGTTCCCGGAACAAACATATAGGCCCCCTCCAACCCTTCATTATACATCATCCGAACCTCCGTATTAATTCCGGCAGCACCCTGTTCTTCCATATTTAATAATTTCACGTAATCAAAAATAATTCCGGATGTATAGCTAACTACCTGGTTCGCAATATTAGCATCAGAGGCATCGGCAATAAGCTGAATGGTTGCCTTTCCCTCACTTTTAAGACGTTTTGCAAAATCCGGTTCGAAAACAACCACCTCTCTAACATAGCCGGCTTTAAAAACCGGCTCAATTTCTTTTTGTGAGGAAAGATTCCTGTCAAGCAAGAAATAACCTGAAGAAAGTATTTTTGAAGAAATTTGTTGAGTTACCTCATCTTTCGACTGGTCAAAAATGGCAATTTTTACATCTTTGATCTCATTACTTATAACATATCCAAAAATTAATACCTGGGCCACAGGGATGCCAAACAGAACCATCAGGGTCCTAAAATCCCTGAAAATGTGGTAAAATTCCTTCTTGATAAATCCCAGAAATCGTTTCATCCGGTGATAATATTAGTTTCGTGCAATTTTTAAAAAAACCTCTTCGATATTAATGGCATTAAAACGTTGTTTCAATGATGCTGGCGTATCCAACGCTTTGATCCTTCCATCGACCATAATAGAAATTCGTTCACAGTACTCCGCCTCGTCCATATAATGGGTGGTCACAAACACGGTAATCCCGGAAGAAGCAGTATCATAAATCATTTTCCAAAATTGCCGGCGGGTTACCGGGTCTACGCCACCGGTGGGCTCATCAAGAAAAACGACTTTAGGCCTATGCATGATAGCTACTGAGAAAGCCAGCTTTTGTTTCCACCCAAGCGGAAGGGCCCTGATAAGTATCTCTTTACTCTTATGAAATTTGAGGTTCTCCAACAAAAAGTTAGTTTGTTCTTTAATTTGTTTTCTCGATAAGCCATAAATCCCACCATAAAAAGTAAAATTCTCTTCAACCGTCAGGTCTTCATAAAGTGAAAATTTTTGACTCATATACCCGATCCGTTTTTTAATTTCTTCCGGGTGGCGGGAAACATCAAAGCCAGCCACATGAACGAACCCGGATGTTGGCCTGGATAGACCACAAAGAATACGTAACGCTGTTGTTTTTCCCGCTCCATTGGCTCCCAGAAACCCAAAGATCTCCCCCTTTCTGACCTCAAAGGTTAATTTGTCATTGGCAGTAAATGTTCCAAATTTCTTTACCAGATCTTTTACAACAATGATATTTGAGCCATCGTCTGTCATTGTGGTTCAATGTTCATCAGGTCCATGAAGCAATCTTCAATACCCGGTTTGATTATTTTTACTGCAATATCTTTAAATCCTTTTGCTATTAGAGCTTCCTGCAAATCTCCCGGATCTATTTCAACATCTTTCCGGGTTGTAAAATGAACATGATCACCGAAAGGGATAACACTCTGTATATCAACATT
Organism: Bacteroidales bacterium; assembly: GCA_023133655.1. GTDB lineage: Bacteria > Bacteroidota > Bacteroidia > Bacteroidales > JAGONC01 > JAGLWB01. Next base: position 11,598 of record JAGLWB010000280.1, on the reverse strand, counting down.
TTCTCGAAGGTTTTCCATTAATAAATATGGCTCAGTGGTATGAATGGAATACAACTTTTTGTCATACTTCCCGATGATTTTTTCAGGCTCGTCGATATCAAGAAACCTTCCCTCCTGCATTAGTGCTACTCTATCACACCTGAGTGCCTCATCCATATAAGGCGTAGAAACAATAATACTTATTCCCCTTTTTTTGAGCCTCTTTAGCATATCCCAGAACTCAATACGGGAAATAGCATCAACACCTGTAGTTGGTTCATCAAGAAAAAGCAATTCCGGCTTGTGGATCAAAGCACAAGAAAGGGCAAGTTTTTGTTTCATGCCCCCGGAAAGCTTCCCCGCAAGGCGATTTTTGAAGGGTTCTAAATGTTTATAAATATCCCTGACCAATTCATAATTTTCAGAAATTGTTGTTCCAAAAACTGTTGCGTAGAACTCCAGGTTTTCTTCAACGGAAAGGTCCTGATAAAGCGAAAACCTCCCAGGCATATAACCAATAAGGTGCCGTACTTTTTTATACGAGCTAATCACATCGTACCCTGCAACCGTGGCTTTCCCTTCGTCAGGGAGTAAAAGTGTGGTAAGTATCCTGATCAGTGTGGTTTTGCCGGCGCCATCAGGGCCTATAATCCCAAAAAGCTCTCCTTTCTGAACAGCAAAGGAAACCCGATCAACAGCTTTAACCCGATCAAATTTTTTGGAAATATTCTCCACCCATACTGCCGGCGCGGTCATATCATCGAATGTTATCCCTTAACCCTTGTCCATTCTGTCGTTCTGCCCAGACCCATCCAGGCTCTGCCAATATACCCCCGAATGTACAAAAGATCTCTTTGTTCCATGGTTATACGACATTTATAAGTACTGCCATTTTTAGGATCATAAATCGTCCCGTCTTCCCAGATGTTCTCACCATCAAACACAAAATCTTTTAACAACTGTAACCCCATTACCGGACGGCTCTGTAAGCTCTCATTTTTGTTCTCATCATCCAGTTTTGGTTCACCTGTGTCGGGCTCGTTCGGCTCATCAAGCCAAATAATCTTACCAAAATACATTTCTCCTGTTTTAACGACTTCTACTCTGGCATCCTTATCTTCATTTAACCACACACCAAGAACATCATCTGCTTTGAAGGTTTGTGCTTTTGCTGTCAGGCTCATTAAAAAAAGCCCGGCTAAAATCATTGATATTTTTTTCATTTGTTTATATATGTTATAAAAATAATTATCCCCCATTGTGAACCGGCGGGTTAACCCGTCGGTTCATGTTAGTTTCATGCGTTTGCTTTTTATATTAATTAACTTGTTCACTGTTTGTTGCTTGCCGTCTTCGGCATAAAATTTACCTCTCCCGGCATTCCGATTTTAATCGATCCGTCATTCTTAACCAATATTTTAATGGCATACACTAAATTTACTCTTTCTTCTTTGGTTTGGATAATCTTAGGCGTAAATTCTGCCTGTTGAGATATCCAACTTACCGTTCCCGGCATCTTTTGATTACTCCGTTCATCATTATCAACTAAAACTTCAACCTCCTGGCCAATTCTAATGTGCGGTAATTGGGAGCCGCTAATATACGCCTTTAGTTCAAGTTTGCTAAGATCGGCGATTATATACATTGGTTTTCCAATAGAAACGACCTCTTTTTCTTCGACAATTTTTGTCAAAACCGTGCCATCAACAGGGTTAACCAGGTAACACTTTTTTAAGTTTTCTTCAACCTGAGCTATCTGGACATCTATGGTTTTTGCCTCATCTATGATAAGGGTTTTCTGAGTTTCTAACGATTTGATTTGGCTGTTTATCAGGCGAAGAGAGCCCATTACATCATCCATTTGTTTCCGGGTAGCTGCTCCATCTTTTAAAAGGCGTTCCAGCCGGTCTTTTTCAATAATAATATTCCCCTTTTTCTGTTCCTGAACAGCAACTTGTGAATTAATGTTTACTATTCTTGAGAGAATTGCTTTTTTACTTGCAAGCATTTGCTCACGTTTCAATGAAAGGTTAATTGTGTCAATTAATCCAATGACTGTTCCTGATTTTAATGCCTGTCCCTCTTCGATGATAAATTCCTGTAATACGCCTTGGGCTTCTGCTGATATAACAACTTCGGTAGCTTCGAAATTTCCATATGCATCCGACTTGTCGTCATTTTTCGAACAGGCTGTAACCAAAACTACAATTATAAGACTTAATATTTTCGTTTTCATATAACTATCATTTAATTCGAATATCGTATATCTTTATTCGGATAACTTGTCCGCCCTTTGGCGGATCGTATATTTTTTCTTACAACACTCCCAGGGCGGTCAAATAATTAACTTTAGCTTGCGAGAGTTGAATTATATGTTGTTCCCTATTTAAACGGGCTTGTTTTTCAGCATTCACATGCACCAAATAATCGGTAGAAGTAATCACTCCGTTATCAAGCTGAGAAGAGTACCTGGTTGTTATATTTTTTCTTAGCTCGATAATTATATTATCCTTTTCTATCAATTTTTCGAACTTACGTATCTCTTCTGAATAGGCTATTAACGTTGTTTTTAAATTTTTATCGAATGTTTCCTTGTTTGTGCTGATAACTTCATGTTGAATAGCCAGAATCTCTCTTTCTTTCCTGTTTTTACTCCAATCCCATACATTCCACGATAATGCAGCTCCAAAGATATAAAAGCCTTCGATATCATTCGACAGCATGTTCAACCCTGGTCTTCCATACCCTAATTGCCCAAACCCCTTCAGCTTCGGCATCCGCCTGGTTGAGGTCAGTTGGTCCAATTTATTAATTCGTTGTTGTTGTAAGGTCATCATTTTATACTCCGGGCGTTGATTATCACGGGGGCCTGCTGAAACTTCCAGCTCGGGAATTATCATTACGGTTTCATCTTCAATAGACATCATGGTTAATTCTTCAAGGATCTTTATACCGGAAGTAATCCCGGCACTAAGCTCAACAAGCTGTTGGTCAACATGAATGGTCTCAGCCATCAAAATATCAGCATCCGATTCAAGCAAAACACCATTTCTGACCGCTGACCGAACTCTATCTAATTTTACAGTAATCTCCTCACCAACCAGCTCCAGTAAATGCCTGCTTTTCTGCAAAAATAGAATACGAAAGTAGATATTATTGATCCTCTCTTTAAGCTTATACAGTTCAATACCCACTTGCTGTTGGGACAGACGGAGATTAATGGTTTCCAGATCATTTTTTGAAGAAGTAACACCTCCGTCATATATCGTTTGGTTTATATCGAATGTTAGCTTATACCAATCCTTGCTGATGGGTGCAGGAGAAATATCTTCGCTGCTGAAGTAAGGATTTGGAGGAATATTCATTTCAACGGTAGTAACATCTGACTGATACGACAATTGTCCGTTAATATTCAACTTTGGCATATAGTTGGTCTTCAGGTTTTTCTGGCGAAGGTTACTTGCCCGGGCATACAGGTCAAGCTGTTTCATCAAGGGAAAATTATTTTCAGCCTCCCTGTAACAATCAATGAGCGTTATGGTATCATACGACTGGGCAACCAGCCCAAATTGCATAAAAAAAATTAAACTTATACATAAAATTTTCATCTGTTTCATGTTGGTTTCATTTCACTTATCTTCAAAAATAATAATTTGCCTTTAAAGGTCACTCATTATCCTTAATACACCGGACACTAAAACCGAATGATTTGCTGCAGGAAGTATAATACACCGTTTCGTAACAGTAGTACATGCTCCGGGCCCAGGCTTCCGTTGTGCTGTGCTCTATTGACGTCCACCAGTAGCCATCGTTGCCCAATTGATAAAAAACACCGTCGTCTCCACGATAACCACCTGGCAGAGCCAAAAATCCGCTTTCGCCGGTTGCTCCTGTATTGGGGCTTTGCCAATGTGTAGTACCTGATTCTTTTAGCCAGCTGGCGGCAACATATACGCCGCCAAAGTAATCGACCAGGGTTTTCCACTCGACTGCGCTAGGAACATGCGAACCCACAGGGGCAATATTCCTGCTGTCGAACACCGCGTACCAGTTATACATCCTGCCATACGTATTGGCAATATTCGCATCACCATCATAGTTACAGTATGCCCCGGTTGTAATATTAGCCCATTGCGCCTCATCGGTCACAAGAGAAATAGAATCACCATTGCGGTATCTTGTAGTTTTCAGGTTTTCAACCATCCAAACCTGTGTCCCAATTCTCACAGTATGATAAATATTACCGTCAATATCGGTTACTGTACCTGTTGAATGGTTGTTATCATCATCGTTGTCTTTCTTGCAATTGCTCACAAGTACTAATAAAACACCCGTAATGACGAGTAGAAAAAGCCAATTATTTGTTTTCCGAGTCATACTTTTTAAACTCCAAATTTAAGCAAAAATTTTTTTGATCATTTTATGCAAGTGATTTTTAGTTGAATGAAAGAAAAAGCTAAAATATTTTGCTTGCATAAAATATTTATATATTTTTGTGTATATTTAATATCTAACTTTAATTTTACACAATGGATTATTTCCCTCGTCAAATAGAAGCCGAACTGCATGAGGTATCAAAAAAGTACCCTGTAATTACGATTACCGGCCCACGACAATCAGGAAAAACAACCTTGGTTAGAACGATATTTAACGAGCTTCCATATTACAATTTGGAAAATCCGGATGTTAGAGCACTTCTAAAAACCGATCCACGTTCATTTATTAATGCAAATCCTGCCGGTGCAATAATAGATGAGGTTCAGCATGTTCCGGAATTATTATCCTATCTGCAGCAAACGGTTGATGAAAGAAAAATCGATGTTACTTATGTCCTTACAGGAAGTAATCAGTTTTCCATTTTAAATAGTATTTCTCAATCACTGGCTGGAAGAACAGCCATACTGAAATTATTACCCTTGTCCTTAAATGAGATCCTGGATGTTTTGCCAGATAAAACAGATGATATATTGTACAGGGGATTTTATCCAGCCATCTACTCCCAGGACCTGAACCCAACAAAATCATACAGGTATTATTATGAAACTTATCTCGAAAGGGATTTAAGGCAAATGATTCAAATTAAAGATTTGGATCTGTTTCAAAAATTTATTCGAATCTGCGCCGGAAGAATTGGAAATATTTTCAACGCATCGTCTATTGCAAATGAAATAGGCGCCTCTGTGCCAACAATAAAATCCTGGATGTCGATATTGCAGGCCTCATATATTGTTATGCTCTTACAGCCCTATTATGAAAACATCAATAAACGACTCATCAAATCTCCAAAAATTTATTTTTATGATGTCGGTTTGGCTTCATATCTACTGGGTATTGAGGATTTTAAACAGATTAGCAGAGACCCTCTGAGGGGTGGATTATTTGAGAATCTTATTGTGATGGAATTGGTAAAATATAGATTTAACCAGGGACTGAATCATAACCTGTATTTTTATCGTGACAGTCATCATAATGAAATAGATATTGTTTTTAAAAAGGGTCAGGAGTTATATGCATTCGAAATTAAATCAGCGCAAACTTTCCATCCCGGTTTTCTGAAAGGATTGAACTATTTTGATTCTGTTTTTAATGACCGTGTCAAACAAAAATTCCTGGTTTATGATGGTACATTTGAACATGTACTGGATAAGAAGCATGTAATTAACTTTAGAAATCTCACCTCCAGTTTATTATTTTAATTATGCTTATTCTTTTTTTGATTACTCAACAGAAAGAAAACTTACCTCTTTGAACATGGTTTTCGCTGGTTATATATATAAAGAATGCGATTGTGTTTAAGGCAAACAATACCAGTTCGTTACGCAGTTTCGTTTTCAATTATTACTGCCTGAATTTCATATGATTTGAAAAAATATTAAAAATAGTTCGGATTTACATGCGATATTTTGGGGGTTTTCGGAACTATATAATAAAGGGGTGTCTCTAAGGAGGGCGTCGAGAACCTTCGAAAGAGCATTCACCAACTTTACATGGCGTGACCATGGGCAGTATATTAGAGCCAACACGCAAAAAATAAGTAGTAGATTTGATGGGAAATTATGAAATTTGACTGCAATTATAACAAGTCATCAGAACTAAACTAAACTAAAATGAAAAGTAAACTACTTTATGCTGTAACACTTTTGTGTGTATTTATTGGTACAAATGACAAAATTCAAGCCCAGATAACCCGCGGCGCTCAACCCGGGGAAATTTACATCTCTATCAACTGGTATATTGATAATTCAGGAAACCTCCATGATGCAATTTTCCGCTCCACCGATAACGGTGAAAACCTGACTTTACAATACGAAACTTTATACAACCCACCTCCCGACGAAATGAGATTAGGACGGGTGCTTGGCGATGCCACCCTCGGCGCTTTGTATAACTGGGGTTGGAATGAACTTTGGGTGAGTTTTGATTATGGGGAAAGTTGGGAATACAGAGAAGATTATCCTGGTTACACAAAATATTTTAGTGGAGTTAACTCAGGTTTGATTTTTAAAGGGAATTATGAGGGGTTTTTTAAAAGTACAAATTATGGGTTATCTTTTGAACTTTTACCAATAACAGTCACCTGCCCTTTTACTGAAGTTGGTTTTTGTGAACCTGAGTTTTTTGGTATTTATGGCGAACCTGAATTTTATTTCAATTTTGTACATACCATTGATTATGGACAAACTTATACTGAAATCCCAATTGACAGCACAGTTGCCTTTTGGCAGATAGGTAGTTATTATCCTCAAATCAGTAGAGGAGCAGAACCTGGAGAATTATACCTTATGTCCTGGTGGCCTGGTTCTTATTATAAAATCTTCCATTCCATTGATACCGGATATACCTGGACGGAGAAATTCAAGTCGGGCTACATTGATATTTATTATTGGGGAGTTAGTTATACTGCCGGCAGGAATCCCGGTTCGTTTTATGTAACACGAAGCACACAAGACCCTACACAATCTCATGCCTGGCTTTACATTGATTACAGTTCGGATTACGGCGAAACATTCACCACTTATTTTCACGACCTGGATTCTTTATATACGGGCACTCAAAACACTCAAAAACCCGATTTTATATCCAACAGCTACCCCAACCCTTTTTCCGAAAAAACAACAATAGTGTTTGAATTGCCGGGAAATTGCAAAACCTCTTTATTAAATATTTGCAATATGCATGGCAAAACCATCAGGCAATATAACATTACCGGAAAAAAATCACAGCAATGGGACGGCAGGGACAGTAATGGAAATCTGGTACCAAATGGAGTTTATTTATACAATTTAAATTATGAGAATATTTCTTCTCAATTCAATAAATTATTATTCATTAATCAAAAGCAGTAGTTATGAAAAACCTGATACTATTACTTGTGCTAGCTTTTCTTTACGGGCCAACAGCACAAGCCCAGATAACCCGCGGCGCTCAACCCGGGGAAATTTACATCTCTATCAACTGGTATATTGATAATTCAGGAAACCTCCATGATGCAATTTTCCGCTCCACCGATAACGGTGAAAACCTGACTTTACAATACGAAACTTTATATAACCCACCTCCAGACGAAATGAGATTAGGACGGGTGCTTGGCGATGCCACCCTTGGCGCTTTGTATAACTGGGGCTGGAATGAGCTTTGGGTGAGTTTTGATTATGGAGTGAATTGGGAATACAGAGAAGATTATTCCTATGCCAATTACGCTACAGGATTTTCTAATGGCGAAATATACAGACGGAGTGATTATAACTTATATAGAAGTGAAAATTACGGCGAAACTTTTGAATTAATTGTAGAATCTTTATCCGAACCTTTATCTGATATTGGTAATCAAGCTGGTGAGTTATTTGGATTTACAGGTTCGGCGGGCATTGGATATAATCTTTATCATAGTAGTGATTATGGAAATTTTTTTACAATAATCCCAATTGACAGCATCGTCGCCTTTTGGCAGATAGGTAGTTATTATCCTCAAATCAGTAGAGGAACAGAACCTGGAGAATTATACCTTATGTCCTGGTGGCCTGGTTCTTATTATAAAATCTTCCATTCCATTGATACCGGCTATTCCTGGACGGAGAAATTCGAGTCGGGCTACATTGATATTTATTATTGGGGAGTTAGTTATACTGCCGGCCGGGATCCCGGTTCGTTTTATGTAACACGAAGCACACAAGACCCTACACAATTTCATGCCTGGCTTTACATTGATTACAGTTCGGATTACGGCGAAACATTCACCACCTATTTTCACGACCTGGATTCTTTATATACGGGCATTCAAAACACTCAAAAACCCGACTTTATATCCAACAGCTACCCCAACCCTTTTACCGATAAAACCACAATAACATTTACATTACCCCTAAATTCATCAAATTGCGTATTGCAAATATTCAATATTAAAGGAGAATTAATCAGAAAATACACTATTAACGGGAAAAACAAGCAACAATGGGACGGCAAGGACAATAATGGAAACCTTGTTCCAAATGGAATTTATTTCTATCATATCAAAACCGGAAGTTTTTCTTCACAGTTTCATAAATTGTTATTTATTCACTAAAACAGTTTTATTATGAAAAGAACAATGTTAATTTCAGCTTTATGCTTGCTTTTTGGCGGCATAGTATTTGCACAGGACTGGGTAACTTTTACCAAGTCAAATCCCGAATCGCCTGTTATCAGTTTGATACAATCAAACAATCAACAGGTGGAGTACACCGTAGAGGTTTGCGGAATGTACAAAAATAACCTCAACGAAGAAGGCGAGGATTTTCAAAGGATAGAAATCCCCGGTTCCGGCAAAATGATGGAAACCGGTGAGCCCGAATTGCCCTACATCAGGCAATTGATAGCCATACCCGAATGTGATGATGTTATTTTGACTGTAAATATTACCGGTCAAACCGATTTCAACAACTATAACATCTATCCCGCACCTGATTATGAAGAAGTACAGGATCCCAATGGCGGGATTTATTTGCAGGAAGTTTTTACCAAAAACGAAACTGTTTATGCCCAAAATACTTACCTGCCTGGGATGAATGCCGAAATAGTTTCGACCGGCTACCTGCGCGGACAGAAATATGCAGAGGTGTATCTTTATCCGGTGCAATTTAACCCGGTAACGAACCACATTAACGTTTATACGCACTACCAGGTATCTCTTGATTTTATTTACCCGACAACGGATGTAAATGTTAACACCGGTATTTTCAATAATGTGGCCACCAACGCATTTCTAAACTATGTTTCAAGCGGAATAACTGCCAGCATTAACGACAATGTACAGGGTAATGGTAATATTCAATGGAAAACCCTTATCGACACCGCAGAAGCATGTACCATTGTAGCCGATTACCTGATTATCTGTTGCAGTACTTTTTTCCAACCGGATAATCCCGATTCGGAAGTGTTGCGTATCGCTAACCACAGGGCTACTTATAATGGTTTTGATGTTGCAATATTAGATGCTTGCAATTTAATTTCAGATGGGTTGGATTTCTTTTATGAAGGATATTTAATTGGAGATGAAACCTACAAAGATGAACAACGCATCCGTACCTGTATCCGCCGAATATACGAGGGTGCCAATGCCCAACATACTTATGATGGCACGCTGGGGTATGTTCTACTTGTAGGTGATGAACTGCCAGGCAGTCCTCCTCCAGGGATGCCTACTTCCTATAACCACGATTATTTAGTGCCTTATACGACTGCAGATTATTACCCTGCTGACTATTATTATTCATGTGTTACAAAACAACAAAATATTTATGATGAAACTGGTGATTTATTTATCGGCAGGTTTTGTGTTGATAATGACCTGGAAAATGGTTTAACAGAGCTGCAAAATGTTGTAAATAAAACAATTTTTTACGAATCGGAAGCTACATTCGGAGGTTGGCGAAATGAAACCGGAGTACTGATACATGAAGACTACACATACTATATGCCACCATACTTCAATTTTATTGATAAACCTGGTACCTGCTTATTTTACTGTTGATAAAATTGATGCCTCTCAACCCAATACACACGATAACATTTACCAGGTAATGAATGATGGTGTAATGACATTTACCTATTACGGACATGGGGCAGAAAATGGAAATGGCTGGTGTGCCGGAGGATATCTTGACATGATGGATTTGATGACAAACCTTACTAATACTTACAAAGCGCCGGTTGTGCATGGAGTGTCCTGCGAGACCGGGCATTTCGATAAATGGGGGGATTGCTTTGGTGAAGGATTGGTAACCTATTCGGGAACTGACGGTTTTACAGGTTATCTAGGGGCAGGAAGATCAGTTTGGGAAAACCAGAGTAATTATATTAGTGATCCACCTGATCGTTTTCAAGAGATACTCCAATATACGATCTTCCACGATTTATCACATATTACAGGGGAATATATTCTTGAAAGTAAGGTAATATATCCATCTTCATACGCCGGACAATATGCTTTTGCTTTTAATTTTTTTGGAGATCCTGCATTAAATATTATGGCGCAGGGTTTTGAAGTAACCCATGATATTGAACTTCCGGCCATAACAACCATTTCTACTGAAATTACTGTTAAAAATGGAGCCACCATAACCATCCCAATAAATGGACAACTTCGTTTCGAGAATTACGGCAAATTAATTATAGAGGATGATGCCACACTATACATTATGAATGATGTCACACTTTCGGCAATTTCCGGTACCGATAGCCTTATTGTTTACGGAAATCTTATTGTAGAAAGCAATGTGCAATTCAATGCCGCTGAAAATGCTTCATTCGTGATCGATATCAGGAACAGCGGATTGATAGAATCTTTTACATCTGCTACTTTTAAGACTGTTACATTGTCAGGGACTGCCAGCGTACTGATCTTTTCATTATGTAATTTTGAGGATTCATATGTTGAACTCCATAAAGTTGAAAACAATCAATACTTTTTTAATGACTCCGATTTTGACAATACACCTCTTAAAGCCTGCAGGTCTGAAATAGGTGCCTATCCGAATGTGGGCAAGATAGTTATTTCGGGTTGTGACTTTATCAATTGCTCAGGTTTGTCAGCGATTGAGATAAGCGATTATCAGAATTTTCAAATTACCGGCACAACTGTAAGCTATTCGGATGGAGATGGAATCAGTTTGTATTACTCCGGAGATGCCGTTGGTACGCTTCATGAGGTTAGTGATTGCGAAGTCCATTTTACAGGAGATCCGGCTGATGGCACGCATGGTATTAAAGCTCATTATAGCCGAGTAGACATCGAGAATAATTATGTGCACGGTAATGATATCGGACTGGCATGTCTGCAAAGAAGTTCAATTAGGCTTACAGGCAATAGCCAGTCGAATGAAGAAGATCAAACACAACGGATCAAGGACAATATTTCCGTCCAAGTTTATAGTGATGGGAGCAGTTTTCCTTATGATTTTGAATATAACGCAATCTATGACGACGATTATGAAACCTATTTCGTTTATATGGATAATAATATTTTTACCGGATATGACATACGGAATAATTACTGGGGAACCGACTTTACACCGACAGTCAACCTATATCCTTCGAATGCATACATTTATGAACCGGTTTGGGAACCATCATGGGGCGGAC
>JAGLWB010000028.1 GCA_023133655.1 Bacteroidales bacterium | reverse complement strand
CGCCTGACAGAACCTACCGAAGGTAATGTTATTTATAAGGGGAAAAGCATCACAAATATGAACTCTGTGGAATTGCGATTATTGCGAAAAGAGTTACAAATCATTTTTCAGGACCCATACTCTTCCCTTAACCCACGCCTTACCGCCGGAAAAGCCATTATGGAACCAATGAAGGTATTCGGTTTATATGAAAACGAAAAGATAAGGAAACAAAAAACAATGGAATTGCTTGAAAAAGTTAACCTGTCAGCGCATCATTTTTATCGTTACCCGCATGAGTTTTCAGGTGGCGAGCGCCAACGTATTTGCATTGCACGGGCACTTGCCCTTGAACCCCAATTTATTATTTGTGATGAATCTGTATCTGCCCTCGATGTTTCTATCCAGGCCCAGGTCCTGAACTTGCTTAATGACCTGAAAGAAGAATTTAATTTTACCTACATCTTCATCTCACATGATCTTTCGGTCGTAAAATTCATGTCGGATCGAATTGCTGTTATGAAACAAGGGAAGATAATGGAAATTGGTGACGCTGATGAGGTTTATCATCATCCATCCACTAACTATACCAGGGAGTTGATTGATGCTATTCCTGTTGGTTATTGATAATATTATAACTTTCTTTGTGTTACTTCGTAGCAAAAAATCAAAATAGATAACATAGCCACAAAGGCTCTAAGGCTCAAAGAAACACGGAAAAAAATAAGAAATTTTTAGTGAACCTTCGTGTCTTGGTGCCTTCGTGGCGAAATAATCAAATAAATTTAACTAAAAAAATGACTAAAAAACGATTTAATAAAACAGTAAAAAGAAAAAAAGGTGGAAAAAGCAGGTTTGTCAAAACAGTACTTGCTGTTTTTACCAGTAATCCATTCAGGGGTTATAACTTTCGCATGATAGCCGCTCAGCTGGGCATTCAGGATAAAGCAAGTAAAGAACTGGTAAAAAATATCCTCCTGGATCTGGAACAGAACAAGGATATCATTCAGGTAAAAAGAGGTAAATACCAGCTTAATCCAAACTTTTCCGGGGCAAAGATCTCAAATACCCGGATAACCGGTATCGTTGATATGAAACAAACCGGTAAAGCCTATGTAATAACTGATGAATTAGCTGATGATGTTTATATAGCTTCTAACAATACCCACCATGCCCTTAATGGTGATAAAGTTACTGTTCACCTTTTCCCTCAACGACAGGGAAGAAAGATAGAAGGTCAAATTATTGAGATCATCGAACGTGCTAAAACACAATTTGTTGGCATAATATATTCAACCTCTAAATTCGCCTTCCTCATCCCTGACAATACATCAATGCCGGTTGATATTTTTATCCCTTTTGAAAAACTCAATGGTGCTAAGAATGGAGATAAAGCCATTGCTCATATTACAGACTGGCCTGATCAATCCAATACCCCATTTGGCGAAATAACATATATCCTGGGCAAACCCGGAGATAATGATGTGGAGATGAACTCCATACTGGTGGAATACGATTTTCCCTTGCATTTCTCAAAAAAAGCCGAAAAAGAAGCACAAAACATCGACGTAATCATTCCAGAAAAGGAAATCAGCAAGCGAAAAGATTTTCGTGATGTATTGACTATTACCATCGACCCGGAGGATGCAAAAGATTTTGATGACGCCCTTTCCATCCGCAAACTTGAAAGTGGTTTTTGGGAAGTGGGAGTACATATTGCCGATGTTTCGTGGTATGTCAAGCCAGGCAGCACCATTGATAAAGAAGCATATGAACGTGGAACATCGGTATACCTTGTTGACAGGGTAATCCCAATGCTGCCTGAGAAATTATCAAATAATGTCTGTTCGTTAAAACCCCGGGAAGACAAACTTTGCTTTTCCGCAGTATTCATCATGGATGATGAAGCGAACATTACCGGGGAATGGTTTGGGAGATCAGTGATCAATTCAAGCCGCCGGTTCAATTACGATGAAGTTCAACAGATTATAGAAGGTGACGATGGCGATTTCAAAAATGAAATCATGACACTTCATCACCTGGCTTCCAAACTAAGAAAAGAACGGTTTAAAAATGGAGCTATTGACTTTAAAAGCGATGAAGTAAAATTTGTTCTGGATGAAAACGGAAAACCGGTTGATGCATACATCAAAGAGCAAAAAGAGTCGAACCAGCTAATTGAAGATTTTATGCTTCTGGCAAACCGCCTTGTGTCTGAGAAAATAGGTAAACCGAAAGGCAAAACAAAAGCTAAAACGTTTGTGTATCGTATACACGACAAACCAAACCCCGAAAAACTTCAAAAATTTATGGAGTTTGTCGGCCAAATGGGATACAATTTATATACTTCCTCAAGAAAGAACCTGGCCTCATCATTCAACAAATTGTTTAAGGACATTGAGGGAAAGGGAGAGGAAAACATGATCGAAACCATAGCTATCAGGACAATGGCCAAGGCAGAATATTCGACACATAATATTGGTCATTACGGGCTTGGTTTTCCTTTTTATTCCCATTTTACTTCTCCAATTCGACGGTATCCCGACCTGATGACCCATCGTCTTTTACATGCTTACCTGAATGGGGCTGATAGTGCTTCTGAACAGGAGTACGAAGAAAAATGTGTTCATTCTTCTATTATGGAAAGAAAAGCTGTAGAGGCTGAACGTGCATCTACCAAATACAAACAGGCCGAGTACCTGTCTGATAAAATCGGTCAGGAATTCAATGGGATTATATCCGGAGTTAGTAAATGGGGGGTTTATGTTGAATTGGATGGGAATAAATGTGAGGGTATGGTGGCTATGAAGGATATGCAGGATGATTATTATTTTCTGGACGAAGAAAATTATAAAATAGTAGGAAAAACTTTCGGGAAAGAATATCAACTTGGCACACAGGTGATAGTTAGAGTGAAGAACATTGATCTTTCAAAGAAAAGAATTGATTTTGAGTTAATTGGTGAGTAAATATTTTTCGCCTGAATCCATATAAGTTGGACAATCATATTACTTGGTGGCGAAATTTCCTTTGCCAACCAGAATGCGGAATGGTATGATTATGAGAGAGATTCGCTGAAGATCAGTCCGGCTTACCGGCGCCTTCTTTCTTTGCTCATATTACAATACAATGTGAAATATTTTCTAAACAACGATGCCCCTATGAATGTCAGGACATTGATAAACTCCTTAAATATTCCGGCACGATTATCCCAAACATTGCTCAATGAACTTGTCAATTGCGGACTTCTTTATGAAACCGATGCCGAAAAATATAATGAATCCGGGTACTTGCCTGCGATGGATGTCAATGAAATTTCTGTTAGCCTCGCGCTGGAAAAACTTGATGAAAAAGGTGAAGATCAGTTGTTTACTCAAGAAAATGCTTCGATGGATAAGTTGAGGAGTATCCTGTTAAAATTTCAGGAAGGCATTGATAAACATCCGGAAAATGTTTTGCTGAAAGATATTTAGGATTCCTGCACATGCCTGTCAGGTGTAACACCTGACAGCACCCAACACTCATTCATGCCTGTCAGGTGAAACACCTGACAGTACCCCAAGATACAGATCCCCGCGAACGCTGGGATGACGATTGCTTGCTATGACCCATTTGCACCGTTATCCCTGCGGAGGCAGGGATCTGATTAATCGTACGGCAGGTGACCTTCCGTTTTGCTTTGCTTAGCCCCTTCTTGTCAATTCACCTCAACCCCTGCCCCTTCTCCTAAAGGAGAATGGAGGAGTGTTGTGTTGAATAGGGGACTGGTCGGCACTCAGCATTTAACAAGGGGTTAAAGGGGTGCAAAAAAAAGCAGAGACTGGGTTAATATGATGATTGCTTGCTATGACCCATTTGCGCCGTCATCCCTGCGGAGGCAGGGATCTCCTTGTTTACACGTCAGGTGATATTACGATTATGCCTGTCAGGTGTAACACCTGACAGCACCCAACACTCATTCATGCCTGTCAGGTGTTTCACCTGACAGCACCCAACACTCATTCATGCCTGTCAGGTGTTTCACCTGACAGCACGCAAAATTTACATTGAAGCTAAAATTTTGAATAAATATCCCAGGGGAATATCCTTCTTACCTGAAAGTCTTTCTTTGGCAAATCACCTTCCAGGCTTATGCAAAACCTGTGTTTA
The DNA here is from genome assembly GCA_023133655.1 of Bacteroidales bacterium. Taxonomy (GTDB): domain Bacteria; phylum Bacteroidota; class Bacteroidia; order Bacteroidales; family JAGONC01; genus JAGLWB01. Next base: position 4,267 of record JAGLWB010000028.1, on the reverse strand, counting down.
CTATCATACTTTTTCGTAAAATATTTAATAGCTGTATAATTAAAGCGGCTTGCATTTAATTTTACTTCAAGGGGGATAATTTTATTTTTTAAGGAGAGAATAAAGTCAATCTCCTTTTTATCCATTGTCCGCCAGTGATTAATATTATGATGGCCGTAGTTTTTTGTCAAGTCAGAAAAAATCGCTGTTTCAAAAGATGTACCTTCAATGATGCCGGGTAAGTGTTTTTTCGAAAGCATATTCATCAACCCGGTATCGTAAAAAAAGATTTTTGGGGTTTTAAACAGTTCAGACCTGATGTTTCCTGAAAAAGGATGGACAAGTTTTATGATATAGGTCTGTTGTAGAATAAACAAATAGTCTTCAACTGTCTGCCGTGCAATTTTAGCTGTATTGGCAAGCTCCACCACATTTAACAACTGCCCTGTTTGGTTAGCAAGTATGTGAAGCAATTTGTTAAACTTTTCGATATGTCGTATGTTAGCTATATCTCTGATGTCGCCTTTAATATAGGTGTCAATGATCTGTTGCAGATATTTTTCTTTTATTTCGACTTCTTCAGTTAAAACAATTTTAGGATAGCCACCGAACAACACATACTCTTTATATAGTGTTTGTAGTTCACCAATAAGAACCCTGTCATTTATTGTATTTTTAAAATTGAATGATTGTTCCTTAAACCAAAGAAATTCTTCGAAATCCAGTGGAAACAATTCAAAGTTTACGGTTCTGCCCACAAGTGTATCTTTAAATTTACTTTTTATTTCAAAACTGGATGAACCGGATACAATCATTTTTATTTCAGCATGGTGGTCATGAGTCAGTTTTAAAAAAGATGAAGGGTTTGACAAATACTGTATTTCATCTACAAACAGGTAAATTCTATCTTGTTGCTTATATAAACCTTTTTGTTTTAAATAATTTATTACCGAATCAATCCCTTCCTCAAACAAACTTTTAAACCGGCTATCTTCCAGGTCAAAGTAAAAACAATTTTTTTCTGACAGCTCATTTTGAATGATCTTTAACAAAGAGGTTTTTCCAGTTTGCCTGGCCCCATGAATAACGATAATATCAGCAGTGTGTAAGAAGGGCTTAATTCCCTTCAATAATTTTCTATCAAACAACATTTTTAATATTATTACAAGGTTACTTTACATTATATTTAATAATATGCAAAGTTAATAAATAGTTTTAAACGTACAAATAGGTAATGCTAATGATTTCCGGTCAAGGTAGGTTTTTAGTTCCGGAAAGTGTTTTTTATGTATGCCTGTCAGGTGTAACACCTGTTAATAAATGAGCGCTGTCATCCAGGACTTGCCCCTGGATTTCCCTGAACTTTGCACAGACTGCCAACTGCTGACTGCCGCCTGCCGACTATCCACCAACAGCAAAAACCATCTCAAAATGCTCAATATCAGCTTCAACAAACATCGGCCCGACACATTTGAATCCATACCGCTCATAAAATGATATAGCCCGTAACTGAGCGTGGAGGAAAATGGGTTTTTGGAAAGGAATTACATCTTTCATCACTTTCTCCAACAGATGGGTGCCGGTTTTTTTATCACGAAACTCTTTAAGAATAGCAAATCGTTCGAGTTTTATTCCTTTGTCTGTCTCTCTCCAACGGGCTGTGCCAATAGCTTGCCCATCCATTAAGACCAGGTAATGGTGTGATGATTCTTCAAATTCATCGTACTCCAACTCAGTGTCAACATGTTGTTCAATAACAAAAACCTGATTCCTGATTGCAAAAGCTTGCTTAGCGTACAATTTTTCGTTAAAACGGAAACGTTTGATTGCCAACATAAAAATGAAAGATGAACTTTATAAAGAATATCAGGAGCACGCTGTTTTAAGACCCATTTCGTTGAGAAAATTTAAACAACGCTTTTTTTATTTTAAGAGAAAGGTTAGCCTCATGAACGTTTTTTGCCATAAGGATCATGTTTTTTATGGCTAAATCATTAGAGATGCCATGGCCAAGGATTACAGACCCATTGATACCAAGTATGGGGGTTCCGCCATAATTTTCATAATTATATCTCTCGAAGTAATCGTCGGTTAGTCCTCTTTTATGCATCACAAAATACATTTCTTCCAGGAGTTTCAGTATTACATTACCGGAGTATCCATCACAGACAATAACATCTGTTTTGTTTTTGAAAAAATCGCGGCCTTCAACATTTCCGATGAAATTAAAGTCTTTCGAATTTTTCATCAGTTGAAAAGTAGATTGTGCAACCAGGTTGCCCTTCTTTTCTTCTTCGCCGATGTTGAGGAGCCCTACCTTGGGATTCTTGATATTATGCACATATTTTGCATAAACGGAACCGAGGATACCAAACTGATATAGCACATCGGGTTTTGCATCCGGGATGGTTCCAACATCGAGGAAAATGACCACACCACCATCAATTTTCGGCACAATAGCAGTAGTACAAGGCCGTATAATTCCCTGGATAGTATTAACCGTATAGATGGAACCGGCGAGCATAGCACCACTTGATCCTGCGCTGGCATACGCATTAATAATTTTTCTTTTAAGAAGGTTATAGCCAACAGAAATACTCGATTTTGGCTTTTGAAGAAAGGCTCGGGCCGGAGACTCTCCCATGCCAATTACATCCGGAGCATGAAAAACACAAAAGTCGGCCGGATCGCTTTTTTCTTCTTCCAGTAACTCAAGAATAACCTTTTTATCACCAATTAAGGCGATTTTATCCGTTGTCGGAAGTTCCTTTTTGGCAAGAACTGCCCCCTTTATTGTTACAACCGGGGCATTATCTCCCCCCATTACATCAAGGCCAACAATCATTGGTTAGTTAGGTTAATTATATACTTGGTCAGGAGTTATAAAAGGACTAAACGGCTGTTTCCTTCTCAACAACCTGTTTTCCCTTGTAATAACCACATTCCGGACAAACCCTGTGATAAACCACAGACGCACCACAGTTTGAACAAATAGTTGTTGTTACAGGGGTTGCTTTATAATGAGTCCTTCTTTTGTCTCTTCTGGTTTTTGATATTTTCCTCTTCGGATGTGCCATTATGATTAACGATTAACGATTAATGATTTATGATTTGCGATTCAAAATTATTTTTCCCCCAGTTGATCTTTTAGTGTTTTTAATGCATCCCATCGTGGATCAGTGTGATGTTGTGTTGAGAGCTTTTCAATTGCATCTATTGCCACCGGATTACATGTGTTTATGCCTGCATCATCATTAGGATGTACACATTTATACGGAAGCAAAAGATTGATATATTCGTAGATAAACTGACTGATATTAATATTATGATTTCCCGAAGGAATAATAATGATGTCATCTGATTCCTCACGATACTCATCACCAAATTTCACAAACAATTGTTCGGTCCCGGTAATGGGTTGGTCATAGAACTCCATGCATCTGTCGCACATAACATGAACGTAGCCAGAAAGATTAAAATTCAATACAAGCATCCGCTCTTGCTTTTCCAGGCGGATACCTACTTTAATTTCACCTTGTTTAATTTCAGAATAATCAAAGCTTTCAAAGAACTTATCACCTATCTCGAATTCAAAGGAGTGTTCTCCCAAACCCAAGCCCGAAAACGTAATTTCATAATTGTCAAGATAGTTCATGACTTGAATTAAAAAATGGGGTGCAAAGATATGTATTAATCTTTTTATTAACAAATCCCGCCGGTTTTTAACAACAAAAGAAAATGATTTTGTTTTAATCCGTAATTATTAATATATTTGGTGAAAATACAAGGTATGAGCTCATTTAGCAATTTTTTCAAGCAATTATTTGGCGGCAACAAGGATAAAGGGGTTGTTAAGTTTATAGTAACCGGCTCGGCCGACCAATATAATATCACCTACAAAAAATGTGAGGATTCTCAGGCAACACAAATTCCTTCCGTGAAAAAAAAGTGGAAATATTCGTTTCGTGCCAGAAACGGCGATTATGTGTATGTTTCTGCGCAATCTAACCAAAAGGGCAAAACTGTCAATGTTGAGATCTCTTACAAAGGGAAAACGTTTAAACAAGAATCAGGTGAAGGGGATTTTGCCCTTGCAACATCGTCAGGGATTCTTCAATAGATTAACAATTGCTGGTTAATAGATGATAGCTATTATCCATCCCACGGTCCTTATTGGTACACTATTGATTCGGATGCTTATTTTGTTATTGAGCCCGGTGTGGAACTGGAGCTTAACCTGGTGAAGTTTGACGGATTTTTTTTATCTTCACAGCCTCTAATCTTCAAT
>JAGLWB010000279.1 GCA_023133655.1 Bacteroidales bacterium | reverse complement strand
TTTGTAGGTGATGAGGAAACAGTTACTGTTGACTTCGAGCTTTATGAATTCCCATTCCCTGCCCTTGGAGTATATGCCGAGCGTTCATATCCTGACCACCAGGAAGTTTATGTCGACTGGTATGAATACGGTGATTTTTATATGATCAGTTATGACGATGGAATTCCCGATAATGTCACCGCGTGGGATAAAGAAGGCAATATGAATGCCGTACGCTTTACTCCAGCTGGCTATCCTGCAGAGATATTCAGTGCACAGATTCATATTTTTGACGGAAACTGGCCTCCGGGCAATGTATTAACCCCTTTCGATGTTGCTATCTATGATGACAATGGCCCGCAGGGTTTACCTGGCACTGAACTGGCTATTACAACAGTTACCCCATTTGCTTATGAATGGGTAGATGTTGATTTCTCGCAGTTTGGTGTTTCCATTCCTGATGGCGACTTCTATGTTGTTATGATCCAGGGCGGTGATTTCCCGAATTGTGCACCTATTGCCATTGATGAAACAGCCCCTGTTTATCGTAGTTATTCAAGATATGTTTCTGCTGAGGAACCATGGAAAAATTCAAATTTCGCTGACTTTATGATGCGTGCCTTTGTCTACAGTGAAGTTGACGGAGCGCAGATCTTGAGTTACAACGATAAGATCGATATTCCTGAATCAGAGAGCCAAGCACTGTCAAGGTTCGGTTCTAATGTAGAACCCGGCACTTATGATGTAGGCTTTGGCCGCTTCATTCCAAAGGGAGAAGGTGAAGAGCTTCGTGCTTTTGATCATTACGAGGTATGGAAACTGAGTGAAGGTGATGAGTTAGCACCTGAATTATGGACCTTAAAGGATGATGCTGTATTAGATACTGAATATACTGATACTGACTGGCCATCGTACGCTAAAGGCTGGTATCGTTATGCTGTAGTAAGTGTATATACTTATAATGAGTCTGAACCTGCCTTCTCCAATGTATTACCCCGCGGCTTTGACCATACTGTAACGGTTAACATTCATACGAACACGGGCGATAGCCCTGCGGGTGCTGTTGTCACGTTGTTCAACCAGAATGGTGATCCTGACCTTGTATTTGAAGCTATCGCCCCTGAAGACGGCACTGTTGTCTTTGCTGAAGTATGGGAGGGTTCTTATACCTTACAGGTCACTCTTGATTACTTTAGCCCCTATGAGTTAAATAATATTTATGTTTTTGCTGATATACCGATCAATGTAACATTGTATGAAGTATTCCTTCCCCCCCAGCAGTTCCATGTCAACAGTATGACCGGAGTAGCTACATGGTTACCCCCTGTACTTGACTATTACACTGTATGGGAAGAGGGCTTTGAGGATGGCTTTATACCAGCTGGTTGGACGCAGGAGTACCTTCTCCAGAACCAGCCCTGGACAGTCCAGACCGGATGTCCGAGTGGCACACCTGACTTTGCGCACGGCGGCGAGTTTAACGCTGCATTTGTAGGTAGTTCAGTCATCACTCGACTGGTCACACCAGAGATTGATCTTGGTGGTGAATTATTACCGAAATTAACTTTCTGGCACACCCAGGCAGCCGGTGGCGGCCAGGATGAGCTGAAGGTATACTACCGTACCTCAACGACGGGTATCTGGAAGCCGTTGACAAGCTTCTTCACTGATATACCCGTTTGGACCAAAGAGACGTTTAACCTGCCTTCACCGACGAGCAGCTATCAATTAGGTTTCTTAGGAGATAACCCTGAGCCATCCGGCATGGGTATCTGTTTAGATGATATAGTTATTACGGCCGGTATCGATCCAATCGGTACTGATGAGGCGCGTGTATTAGAGGGCTACAATGTTTATCTTGATGGTGTATGGTTAGCCTTCACCACGGAGTTGACCTATACTTATACAGACCTTGTTCTCGGCCAGTTCTATGTAGGTGGCGTAGATGCCCAGTACACAGGCGGAACTTCTATAATGGTTCTGTTTCCGTTTACGTATTACACGTGTGAGTTCTTCAATCCACCACAGAACTTTCAGGGCAGTGTTAGTGGCATGACCGTGACGTTGATATGGGATCCACCAGAAGGTATAGAGTCTGTAGAGTATGAGATTAAATACGACGATGGAACGATGGAGAACGCCGTGTGCTGGACCTCAGTAGGCGGTGAGTTTGCTGTACGTTTCACACCAGGCGGCTATCCATGCGATATATTAGAGTACCAGATGCATATCTGGGATGGTACGTGGCCGGCAGGTAATATTCTGAGCCCTATGCAGATCGTTGTTTATGACGATGATGGTCCCAATGGCTTCCCTGGCACTGAATTGGGTATGATTGAAGTTACGCCAGCCAATTACAACTGGGCTATCTTTGACATCAGCGGACTTGGCGTAACAATCACCAGTGGCGACTTCTACTTGTCACACAAGCAGATAAGCGCGTATCCGAATTGTCCACCAACAGCTGTTGATGAGTCCTCCGGAGGCCAGGGCCGCAGTTACTCACATGTAGTAGGCAGTGCATGGGGTGCAGAGACTACGTATGATCAGTTGGC
>JAGLWB010000278.1 GCA_023133655.1 Bacteroidales bacterium | reverse complement strand
GAGAAATTGAAGAAGCATATCCTCCGATGTCTGTAACTATCACTATTGAAGATGATATTGATATTAGCAGGGGTGATATGATTGTCAAAGAAAACAACATGCCTGAAATTACCCAGGATATTGATGTCATGATGTGCTGGATGAGCGAAAAACCGATGCAACTCAACGGGAAATATGCTGTTAAGCATACAACGAAAGATGTTCGTTGTATGGTAAAAGAGGTAAAATACAAGGTTGATGTTAATACACTTGAACGTATCCATGATGACAACCTTGTTGGCCTGAATGAAATTGCCCGTGTTTCATTGCGAACTACCAATCCACTCTATATTGACTCTTACCGGGAAAACAGAAAAACCGGAGCGTTGATCCTGATTGATGAAGCCACCAATACTACGGTGGGTGTTGGGATGGTTGTGTAAGTCTCTTTTTTTATTATTAAACTATATAATTAAATACATCTATGAAAAATTTATTTCTAAAAAGTTTATTTCTTTCAATGATCCTTGTTGCAGGGATTCAAATTAATTCAAATGCCTGTACTAACTTTCTGATCACCAAAGGTGCATCTACCGACGGGTCTGTCATGATAAGCTTTGCCGCCGACTCCCATGTTTTGTATGGCGAATTGTATTACTGGCCGGCAGCAACTTATGAGGAAGGAACCATGCTGGATGTTTACGAATGGGATACAGGTAAATACCTTGGTCAGATTAAACAAGCTAGGCAAACCTACACGGTTGTTGGCAATATGAACGAATATCAGGTAGCGATTGGCGAAACGACATACGGCGGCCGAAGTGAGCTGCAAAGCCAACCCGGTGCCATCATGGATTATGGAAGCCTGATGTATATCGCACTGCAACGGTCTCAATCAGCCAGAGAGGCTATTAAAGTAATAACTACCCTGATGGCCGAATATGGTTACTGCAGCAACGGAGAATCATTTTCCATTTCAGATGCTAACGAAGCATGGATCTACGAAATGATAGGAAAAGGTGATGGCCATAAAGGAGCTGTGTGGGTGGCACGCCTCATCCCCGATGGGTATATTTGCGCCCACGCAAACCAGGCCCGGATAACAACCTTTCCACTTGCCAATGGGAAAACATCTATAACGTTCGACGAAATAGATAAAATATTCAATCCTGAGGTGGAATGTGTTTATTCAACAGATGTTATTTCTTTTGCCAGAGACAAAGAATACTATAAAGGAAAAGATAAAGATTTTAGCTTCTCCGATACCTATGCACCGGTTGATTTTGGTGGCACTCGCTTTTGTGAAATCAGGGTGTGGTCGATGTTTAAAGATGTTAATGATGACATGGATCAATACTTCGATTACGTAAAAGGAGATATCAAACATGACCCTGAAACAGGTTATGCCACAAATCGTATACCACTATGGATTAAGCCCGACAGGAAAATTTCTGCCCAGAATATGATGGACTTTATGAGAGACCACCTGGAAGGAACCGAACTTGATATGACCAAAGATATAGGCGCCGGACCTTTTGGTATGCCTTACAGGTGGAGACCCTTAACATGGCAGGTTGATGATGTAGGATACTGCAATGAACGGGCAGCCTCCACTCAACAAACCGGATTCTCTTTTATCGCACAGTCCCGGTCATGGTTGCCAAATCCGGTTGGTGGTATTTTCTGGTTCAGCGTTGATGATGCAGCAAGTTCAGTATATGTACCCATGTATTGCGGGATTACAAAGGTGCCGGAAAAATATGCCAGGGGATATGGTTCCATGATGGAATTTAATGATGATGCAGCTTTCTGGGTTTTTAATCAGGTATCAAATTTTGCATATACACGCTATAATTATATTCATCCGGAAATTGATTCACTTCAACATATCATGGAGGCAAATTTTATCGCTACTACAAAAGCCATTGATAATGCTGCGGTTGAACTCTATAGAACAGAACTTCTATCGGCTACTATTAGAAAACCATCTTTGACAAGAGAATTTCTCACCGATTATTCTGTCACACAGGGAAATAAAACGGTGATGGCATGGAAAGAATTTTATGCTTACCTTTTTACTAAATATATGGATGGAAACATTAAAGAAAAAGATGGGGACAAACAAAATCCTAAGGTATGGCAGCCGGGTTATGGTGAAGAATGGTATCGTAGAATTGTAAACGAAACAGAAGATCAATTCAAAATGACTGGCGGAGCCGGACATTAATAAAATTTTATCATGAACCCTTTCTTTTTAAGAACAATAGTAGTTGTTGCTCTTATTATTAAAGTTTACGGATCTTTTTCCTGTACTAACCTTATTGTTACAAAGGGTGCCTCATCTGATGGGTCAACCATGCTGGTTTATACCAATGACGGCGAATGGTTGTATCGTTTAGACAGAACCCCTGCCAGGGACCATGCTCCGGGTGATTCAGTTGAATTCACAAGCAGATCCGGAGCACGAGGTAAGATTTCCCAGGTGCAGCATACTTATGCCCTTATTGGTTTCCAGATGAACGAGCATCAGGTTGCGATCGGAGAAACCACTTTTACCGGGCGTGAAGAGCTTTGGAACAAATCCAAATTTCTGGAATATTGGCATCTCATGATTCTGGCCCTGGAAAGGGCCAAAACTGCAAGAGAAGGAGTAGGCATGATCACTGACCTGGTTGAAAAATACGGGTATGGCAGCGAAGGGGAATCCTTTTCAATTGTCGACCCAAACGAAGCCTGGATACTTGAAATGGTAGGGACAGGAAACGAAGGAGAGGGAGCTGTGTGGGTTGCCGTAAAAATTCCGGATGGCTATATATCGGCCCATGCTAATATGGCCAGGATAGGAGAATTTCCATTGAATGACCCGGATAATTGCTTGTATTCAGCTAATATTATATCATTTGCAGTTGAAAAAGGCTATTATGACCCGGCATCCAACGAACCATTCCGGTTTAATGAAACATACAATCCACCTTCACCCGACAGGTTGAAATACTGTGAGTCGCGGGTCTGGAGCCTGTTTACAAGAAGTGCTCCATCCATGGACCTTTCACCTGACTACCACCGTGGAATTCATGGGGCTGAACGATACCCTTTATGGATAAAACCCGATAAAAAATTATCCCTTCGGGATGTCATGGCACTTGTCAGAGATCATTATGAGGGAACACCTTATGATATGACAAAAGGGGTGGATGCCGGGCCATTTGGGAACCCAAACAGATGGAGGCCGCTAAACTGGGAGAAAGACGACCGGGAATATTCCTGGGAACGCCCGATATCAACATATAATACAACCTTTTCTTATATCGCTCAGTGTCGTTCATGGTTGCCCGACCCCCTTGGTGGAATTGTATGGTTTGGAGAAGACGACACCTATTTTACCTGCTACGTGCCTATCTATTGTGGAGTTGATGAAATACCCGAACCCTTTGCCAACGGCAATATTCAAAAGTTTTCCTGGGAATCGGCATGGTGGGTGTTTAATTTTGTTTCCAACTTTGCCAACATTAAATACTCATACATGATTCAGGATATCAGGAAAGTGCAATATGAGTTGGAGAATAAATTCATTAATGATCAGGATTCCATTGAGGTTAATAGTAAGAACCTGGATGAGAAGCAAATGAAGAAATTTCTTACCAACTATTCGTTAACGCAAGGAAATTATACACATCAAAGGTGGATTGAACTTGGAGAATACCTGATAACAAAATATAACGATGGGTATGTAAAAGACGATAAAGGTAGCCCCCGGGAAGTGGGTTATCCTGATGCATGGAAAAATAAAATGATGAGTATTGAAACTGATAAATTTTTGATCCCTGAATGGGGAAAGGATAATAAAATTGAAAAACTTCCGTATTAACAATGATAATTCATACTTGCATTGTATGTAATTGTTGTTTTTTACATTATTGCTTGCAAATGAACCCACTTCATGCTTAAATTTGTAGATATTTAACAAAAAGTGACATAAAATTTTTTATCATGAATGAAATAGATAATAATCCTTCGGAAAATCTTACACCATCTAATAAAACGACAAAGATTTTAAGTGTCCTTCTCGTTATTTTGTTATTGGTCATCCTTGGCCTGGTATGGCAATTTATTTCGACCAGGAAGGAGGTTAACCAGCTGGTAAGTGAGAAAGAAAATATGAGAATTGAGCTGCAGCTTGAGCTTGATTCTTTGATGCTCGAACACGACAACGTTAAAGTTGAATATGGAACACTGACCGATTCATTAACAGTTAAAGACAGTGTAATCCAGGCTAATGCCAAAGAAATAAAGAAACTGTTGAATACTCAATGGGAATATTATAAAATAAAAAAGAAACTTAACAGCCTCAGGGACATTGCCAGGGGATATGTTCATCAAATTGATTCACTTCATACAGTTAACAGAGAACTTCAAGAGGAAAATATAGCCATTAAAATGAGCTATGCTGAGGAACAACGTAAAAGTTCCACCCTTCAGAAAGATAAAGAAGAGCTTACTAAGAAAATTAGTGAGGCCGCTGTTTTGAAAGCCTATGGTATTTCTGCTTACGGCATCAGGTACAAAAGTGTAAGTAATCAAAGAATAACAGATAAGGCCAGAAGAGTTGATAAAATTAAGGTTTGCTATACATTAGCAGACAATCCTGTTGTTCAAAAAGGCATTAAAGAAATTTTTATTCGTATCGCCCGCCCCGATAATCTTATTTTAAGCAAAGGGAAAGAAGACGAGTATTCCTTTATGTTTGATGGCGAGATACTTCAGTATTCAATCAAAGAAGAGGTTGATTTTGATAACTTTGCGACCAATGTTTGTTCCTTTTGGGTTAATGTTAACCCGGAAGAACCATTAATACCAGGGAAATACTATGTTTCTATCTTTACAAAAGACTATGAGATTGGACAGACTTTCTTTGAGCTGAAATGACCTCTACCCAAAAAACCCACATAGCAAAGATTACTGCATAAAATAGGATTTTAAAAAGAAAATCATGAGAAAAATCCCATAAGGAAGGGTATTTTACTATTACCATTGAAAGGCCGGTTAGTCTTATCAGATTTACGACATGCATCAATAAAATGCCTGCCGGAATAAACCAGACCTTTTTTTTATGTGGCCCCGGATATAGTAACATTAGCAGGGCAAATTGGGCAAATTGTTTTAATCCTGAGCACCCGGAAAACACCCGTAGACTTCCTTTTGAATCAAATATGATGGTCTGGTCTTTAATAGAAAAGTTATAGGGCGAAATTTTCCCCAGGGCCCAAACACTTTGATTAAACCCGATACTTACCAATCGATCTTCCATCCTATTCATCTCATAAGAAAAAGGAGCATAGTCATATTGATGTTCCCACAACCGCCAGGTAAGATGAATAGTAATGGTTATCAGAATAAAATAACCAATTTCAGTTAAACTATGCAGTGGTACCTTTATCATTAACAAGGGAAGTCATTTTGTAACTTTACCAGCTACTTACATGTTATTTTTTTCATTTTTTTTCGACTTATAGATTTTTTTGGCTCCATATCCAGCCCCAAGGACCAGCATTATTAGAAGCCCACTTCCCAGTGGTGCGCTTCCATTAATAGGGGGGCCTCCCACATAAGTACTATCACCATTTTGCCCGGGATGAGGCTGTGCATCAACACTTTTCAGAAAAAACATGATGCAAATGAATAACAATGATATCACCTGATATAACCTAACCTTCCTGTTCATAACCGTTATTTTTTAATTAATATAGACCTTCTTAACTATCGTTTTACCACCAGAAGTAATCCTGACAAAAAATATTCCTTTGCCTTCCCTTATTGTGATCTTATGAAATCCGTTCTCTGTACTCACTTTCTCAAGAATTTTCTGTCCTATTATATTGAAAATTTCTATCCGTATAATTTTCTCATGTGCCAGTCCGTTTATATAAATGCTATTTCCTGCTGAATAAATATTTGTACTCGTACCATCAGTATCATGATTATTCATTGTGTTGGAAAAATGTAACCTAAACCTGTCCGGGTCATCACCAGTACTGTAAGTGAAAAAATAGTTAGAGACAACTCTGAGGTCAATTGTATTGTTTTCAAAAATATCCTCAAGATAAATAGCAGTGTTTTGGTCAAAATTTTCAATTCCGCTAACTGTAATTTCATATAAGTCCGGGATATCCGCAGCAAACCCGATATTAACCAGCCCATTCTCTTCTATTGAAGGCAATGTATTAATTGCCATCTCCACTGCATCGCTGGTCACCGAGTAAAGCTGCGGTATACCGAACCCCCCACAAAGCTTCCTGGCGTCATAATAGCTATCAAACCCTTCTGTCGATAAAGCCTTAAATCTGACAGCTGTTTGATCCCCACCTTCCGCACCGGAAACATTTATCCTTAATATCTTATCCTCTGTCCTTTTATAAATAGTCTTGTCCGGATGAACCCGGGCTTCATTTTTAAGCGCCAAACTTCCTGTGTGACCAATAGCATCAACCCTTACAAAAAATCCTTGCATTGGTGGTATTATTGCATTGGTGGTTTCAGGATTGTTCCCAACACCGTCAACATATGTTGAGTATCCACTATAAAGAGGATTCCAAAAATATATGGCGTTATCGAGGTTTGTTTTTGTAATATTCTGATGGTCCCAATCAATAGCAGAGGGATATGGGTTCCCAATCAAATGATAACCTGCATAAGTTGGATTGTAATTCGGGATTCCTGGGCCGGTAAATGTTAATCCTTCAACGTAAGTATCTCCATTATTTAATACACCTTCAAACGTAACAGTTTCAGTACCCCCTTCCAGCCAAATATTGTATCCCGCCATTCTCATTAGTGTATCAGACGATATAAGGTTTTCCCACAGTTGAAGAGGCTCATTATAACGCCTGACAAATGCATCGCCCGGGAATATATTTCCTGTAACTCCAGTAGTTACCGGAAGTGATACATAATGATATAGTGCATCAACAGGATCTCTCACCAAGCCGCCTGAGAGATATTGCTCCACGATAGAAATCCCTTCAACATTTAACATGGCATTGGTATCAACCAAAACCACAGTTGCTGTACCTGTAGAGTCAGATTGCAATGTTAAATTACCATGTACTGTTAACTCTCCTTGTGATCCAATCGTAAACATTCCGCCAGGACTGACGTTCAAGTCATGACAATTAAAATAATCATCTATTGTTAAGAGGCTGATGTTACTGGTAGAAATAAGCATATCGGTAATAGATCCGGCAGAAGTATCATTAACCCAGTTCCCCGGCACAGCCCAATTATTTTCAGCTCCGGGAAACCCTCCTTGCCATTCAGCTGATGCCGGAGGTGAACTGTTATCTGTTCCCGGCGTACCACCATTGAAATAGCTGGCCCGCCAGCTTCCTTCCAAATTATTTTCATTTGCAGGGTTTATCAATTCCAGGCTGGGCCCAAAACCATCAGGAGCCTGGTTACCCCAACTATCGGAAAAAGCAACAATATCCACCTGAGAGCCACCCGGATTATTTATTTCTATAGCTTCCCCCGTGTTACTTAAAGAATCATCCACCCATTCAAATACCTGGTACCCGGCTCCCGAAAAAACGGAAGCATTATTTGTGATAATGATAAACTCACCGCTATTTATAGCAGCGTCAACAGGAAATGTAAATGAAACCCCTTGTAAAAAGTAATAACCTTCCAGGAAAACGGTATTCGTGTCTGCATTATAAATTTCGATAAATTCAATGGTGTCATTTGGCACTTCCGGGCCATTGTAATAGATCTCATTAATCACTAACTGTGGTATATTAATATTTCCTCCGGAAACAGTAACGCCCTCGGTTGACAATGATTGACGCTGAGTGTTGGATCCTGTCCAGTTAGAATAATTGTTTATTGCTGATAATAATTCTTCTTGTGTCCCTGAAGTTACTATCCTGTTATAAACCAGATTATCGGTTTCATCCTGGGCAACGCAGGTCGAAGCATTAACCAGGCTTAGAGGTAATGCTGATGTATTAGAATTAGTGGCATCTTCCTGCCAAATGTGTTCTCCTTCATCATTATAAGCAGCAATAAAAACCGGATTATCATTATCACCCTGGTAAGCTAAAATTTGATCGCCACTGCTGGATAACCCCAGCCCTTCAGGCAATATTATTATTTCTTCACCTGCCGTATAATTTTGTTGTGAAGTCCAGAGAAATGTGCCTTCACCTGTTCTGAAGGTACTATCTGCTTTCCATCCATTATCTGTAAAGCGTATTTCCGTCCCAATAGCTATATCAACAAGAAAAACAATGGAAAACTCATCCGGATTATCCATATTCACACCTGTAAATGCAATATCTCCGGGAAAAAGATTGGTCTGTGCCTGAGTTTCCCCGGGAACAATCAGAGCCAGCTCCAGCATAGTGATCATCAAAAAATACTTCATACGCATTCCTTTTAAACAGTTTGTAAAACCAATCCGGTTGCTAATTATTTAACTTCAATCCGGATAGGAAAAAATCACTGTTTAATCCAGGAAATCCTGTTTTGTGACCCTAAATAATAGAATTTATTTTTTATTTTCTTCCAAAATCGGCAGGAATCTCTCCCCAGACAGCCGTTTCCCACTTAATTATTTTATTATGGTATTCATTGCTTTTTAACCATTTAATGGCCCTGTCAACAAGCGAAAACAGGACAGCATTTTGAGGGGTTTTCTGGAGTTTGGTCTTAATTGCCTTCTCTTTTATCCATTTTAAGGCTGTTTTGGAATCGGTATATATAGGAATATTACTGTTTCGTTCTTTGAGATAAGCCAATCCGTGTACAATAGCCAGGAATTCACCAATATTAACGGTTCCCTGATCATAACGTTTACTTCTGAATAACTCAATAGCTGATTTTGTGTCGACACCGCGATATTCCATTATTCCGGGATTACCGCTACAGGCTGCATCAACTGAAAGGCTATTCAAAATCGGTTTTCCATATTTCTTTAGGTCTTCAGGGCTCAACTCCGGTCTTTGGGCTTTAGGGCCAAGATAGTCATCGCTATCGCCTGAAAAAGCCGCCTCAGCCTGTTCACGGGAAGGAAATGCCTTATATACCGCCCCTGTAAAGCCCTTTATCTGTTTCTCACAGGACGCCCAGTTTTCAAAAATCCCAACCTCACGGCCTTTCCATACAACGTAAAATTTCTTCTTTTGCTTTGACATATTATTATTTTATTTAACGGTCGGTCGATGGTATGGTTAGTTGGCGTTTGGCGATTATTCTATTATTTTTTTTTCTATTATCTCTATCAATCTTTTTAAAGGGTCGAAATATGGGATTACTTTATTTATTCTTCTCCGCTAATATTTGGGCATCTTCGAAGGTATCTTTAGCACGAAAAAGTCTATATTTAATTAAATCCCCTTTTGTTTGTTTCATTTGATACGTATTCCTTCTTTTTGAATATTTTCGAAAAGTGGCGTTATTGAATGATTCTCTATCCAATCAGTCTTTGAATAAATCAATGGTGATATTATCTCTCCTGTTTCAAGTTCAATTTCATAAAATTCATCCATGAACTTTGTCTCAAACTCAAATGAAATTTTCTTTGAATAAAGCAAAATCAATAAATCCCAATCCGAAAGTTTTTTTGCATCACCCCTTGCACGGGAACCATACAAATATATTTCTGAATCAGGCGCATTTCTATTTGCTACGCCAATTATTCTTTTCAATATTTGTTCTTTTTTGCTCATATAACAAAAATAACATTTTATCCGGTTAGTTTGATTATTG
>JAGLWB010000277.1 GCA_023133655.1 Bacteroidales bacterium | reverse complement strand
TTATTGGTTATTGATTATTTCTCACTAATATTCCTGATTTAACTTCCTAATTTATCATTTTGGATAAATCAATGACACTTGATAAAAACAAATATAATGAGAGTTGTGCTTAAAAAACTAAAAGAGAGTAAAGTTTAGAAACCAATGAGGAATAAAAATTAAGAATTTTAATCAGAAATAACCAATAATAAATAATAAATTACAAAATACTGCAGACTTTCTCACCTGTATTCATCATTAGGGCTCAAACTTAAGCACAGGACATAACTCACCCGTGAAAGAACAACAGAAAGGACCGGAAATTTAGGATAGGAAAGGGAGGGTAGAAACGACTTTATAACTTTTTGTAAGAAAAATTCTTTACTTCGAAACCTTTGTTGAAGCACAATTCGAATTTCCCGTTTTTCTCAATATCAAAGCCATCGTCACATTCAATCAAAACTTCGGATGGAAGTTGGACCTTTTCACCTTCGGTATTCCATTCGATGTTATAGACCTTGTAAAACATTCAAACCTCCTTTTTTTTGTAAAGTTACATGATAGCAACTCTTTATACATAAAACTTACCTGTTTTGTTACATTATTAAACAAATTACTAAAAAATCAGGATAACCCTAACGTAGATTACTGTAAATTATTGTGTTAAAAGATGCCAGGGGTTAAAAAGTAATAAGAGTATAAAAGCGGAAAGAAAAAAGATGTAAATTGCAACAGATTAAACATAGAATCGGGAATCGGGAATCGGGAATCAGGAACCGGGAATCAGAAACCTTGAATCCGCCCGAGGCGGACTTCGCTTCGCTCAGCTTTGAACTATGAACCTTAAACTTTGAACCTTGAACGTTAATATACTTTTTCAGTTTTTTCAACTTGCCCTTATCCTGATCATATTGGTTTTTCTGGTCAGATATCTTTGGGGCACATATTTTGACAATGACTACCAGCCGGTTACATGGAGGCAGAAAATAAAAGAAGGAGCGATCCCACGGGAATTAATAAAGTTGGAAAGGAAATATCCTGATAAAGTCCGGTTTTTTAATATCTGGTTTCAAATTGAGAGGTTAAAAAAAGAAAAAATATCCGGGTCTTTTGCAGAACTCGGAGTTTATAAGGGAGAGACGGCCAGGATCATTCATCTGACTGCACCATCCAGGACGCTGCATTTATTTGATACTTTCGAGGGATTGCCTTCCAGGGACCTCATAAAAGAATCAGGGGAGGCGGCAACCTATACCTCAAAAAATTTCGCCGACACTACCATCCAAAAAATAATTTCCCTTTTTAAAAACGATGCAAATGTCAAGGTCCATCCCGGCTATTTCCCGGATACAACAGCAGGTTTGGAGGATGAAACTTATGCTTTTGTCAATATTGACGCTGACCTTTACAATCCCATAAAGGAAGGATTAAATTATTTTTACCCCCGGCTTGCCCCAGGTGGTTGTATTATCATCCACGATTACAACTATAAATGGGAAGGTGCCATGAAGGCTGTGGATGAATTTGTAAAGGGAATTCCAGAAAGCCTGGTTGCAATCCCTGACATGCAAAGTAGCGTAATGATCATTAAAAGCAAGTACTTAGAGTGAACTAAAGTGCCTAGAATACTTAAAGTTATTTGTTAAAATCTTTCCGGTTGTTGCTTGAAATAAACTTTCCAACAAGTATCGCAATTGTAACCGTCATATAAAATTGCCCGGTTAAACCTAATAATATAGCAAACGATTGAGTTTCAGGCCTGATTGGCACAATATCACCATAACCAGTGGTTGTCATGGTGACAAAACTGTAATAATTAAAAATAATATCATGGTTGGCAATTGAAGAAGAGATAGCATAAGCATCGGGGTAAAATATATTTAAGATCGACGCAATACTTCCGCCAACAATTCCTAATAACAGATAAATAGAAACAGCCATAATAATAATGTCAACCGTCACCTCTTTACTCTTAAACAATTTTTTAACCAACCGGCTAATGATGAAAATTAAAAAGAAAAGAATAAGGCTTTCACCACATAATATCACAAAATCATGTACAGAACTAATGAATATTAACCATTTAAAAAAAATTAAAATAGCAATGAAAGTCAGTACGACAAGAAGGAATTTCCGTCTTGACACAACAGCTTCAGCACTGGTAATGAATACCAGCGAAAGGCATATGATATTAAACAGCTGCTGAAAAAAAGGCAATTGCATGAAAGAAGGAACAACTATTAATGCAAGCAGGGAAGCAAACAGCATGGTAAACCTGTGTTTTTCTATCAGCGTTAAAAGTTTCATGTCAATTCACTTTTTTATTCTATCAATTTCTTGAATTTCGTGCCATGTAATGCGTATCACCAACTAGGTTTCAATAATTTAATCATACAAATCTACAAAAATCTGATTGCAGTGGTTGTATTTTATATCTTTGTAGTCAAAATAGACGGTAGCCGGTAGCCGGCGGAGCGAAGCGACGTCCGCCTCAGGCGGATAGCCGGTAGCTTATGCCTTAAAACCAAACTGTCATGAAAAAAATATTACTCACATTGTTGCTCGGAATATCAATCTTGCATGGTGTTTCTCAAACAAGTCAGGAATCTTCAAATATCGTCAAACTTGATGGAGGGTATTTATTGCATTGGTTTAGTGGAGATCCTATTAGCTTAGCAGGTTTTGGTTTTTCATTTGAAAGAGCCGTAAACAAAGATTGGTCATTTGCACTTGCATTAAATTACAATGTCAGGGTGGATAATCCATTAAACCCGCCACAAACATATGCAGATCTTATCTTTTTTGTCATATCCGGAAGAAAATACTTAGCCGAGGCTCCTTCCGGTGCTTATTACGGTGCAGGCCTCGATATGGGTATACCAAAAACAAATGCAACGGCAGGGGACCTTTTTTTAACAGGGGGTTATCAGATAATAGATGATCAACTCTCTTTCGACCTGAATTTTCAGTTTGGTTATGGCGTGCTGAGAAATAAAATCCACGATGAATGGGGAATTTATTATGAAAAGGAATGGGGATTCTTTATTCGTCCGGGAGTAAGTATCGGGTATGTATTTTAAATTACATCTTCCCTTCCACAAAATACATATCAACTTCTCCTTTATTCTTGGCTTTAATCTTACCCCGATAGGTGCATTGGTATTGTTGTTTGACAAGATGATAGGTTTCGCCAGAGATATTTACCTTCCCTGATTTTCCGCTCGATTCCATACGACTGGCAATATTAACCGCATCTCCCCATATATCATAAGCAAACTTATTTTTCCCGACAACACCTGCAACAACCTGGCCAGTATGAATTCCAAGCCTGATTTCCCAGTAACTTTCACCATTTGCTTCTTTTTCAACCTTCATTTTTGCCATGAACTTCTGAATTTCCAACCCTGCAGCCACAATATCCACCGGATTGGTTTTATTGGGAACGGGGATACCACCGGCACACATATAAGCATCACCTATTGTCTTGATCTTTTCCAGGTTGTGTTTATCAATGATCGTGTCGAACGCAAGGAAACATTTGTTGAGTTCCTCAATTAACTCTTGCGGGGTCATCAGTTCGGCAACTTGAGTGAAGCCAACAAAATCAGTGAATAACACAGAAACATGATCATAATGGCGCGGAGTTGCAGTGCCCTTTTCTTTAAGTTCAGTAGCGGTTTCTTCAGGGAGAATATTTAACAAAAGATCATCAGATTTCTTTCGCTCCTGGTCAATAATGATAAGATTAGCCTTGATCTCTTCCTTCTGTTCAGATAAAATTTTGTTGGTTTTTTTTGCATAACGTAATCCAAGATATACCAAAAAAAGGATAAAAAGTGCCAGAGCGCTAATGAATAAAAGAAATTTATTTCTGGCTTTAACCTTGGAAAGGGCAAGTTCATTCAGTTCTTTATCCTTCGTTAAAACCTCAATCTCTTTAATGCTTTGTTCCTGTTCCAGCTCTGCTCTTTTTAATTCGAGTGACTGGATTTGTTCAGTTTGCTTTAGGTCGTCTATCTCCCTGTCTTTTCGTTCTGCCGCAAGTCTCTCTTCAGCAAGAAGCAGGTCTTGCAGGGCCTTGTTTTTCTCAAGTTCCTGGTTTTGAATGGTTACTAAATTTAATTCATTATCTCTCTGCAAAATATCCAATTGCTGCTGTCTGGTTTCTGCCTCGAGACGAAGTTGCTGAAGCTCCAGGTCACGGTTCTCTTCATCAACCAGCAACAACTCAATTTCCTTGATCGTTCTTTCAACCACAAACTGTTGCTGGACCAACTCATCCTTCTCCTTACGTTCTTCATTCTCAAGTGAGTCACGAATATCAAGGTATTGCTTATAAAATGCTAATGAACTCTCATAATTATACAACTTTTCATCAATTAAGGAAGAGGTAAGGTAACACGCTTTTAATACTTCACCGGATGAAACTTCACTTGCATTGGTTGTTGCCTGACGGTTAAAGATCCGGGCATTGTAAAGATCGTCAAGATGATAGTAAATATTGGCCATGAGATTTAGCAACCGTGCTTTTTCTTCGGTATCAGCCCCTTTGGCTACAATGTCATAAGCCTCTTTTAAATAGATCAGTGAACTGCTGTAATTGCCCATATTCTGATAAACGATCCCTATATTCACAAGGGTAATGGGGTTCGTTTCTTGTGTTGCTGACTCCTTTTCTTCAAGACGGACAGCAGCATTGAAATAATTGATTGCTTCATCAAATTTTTCAAGATATTTGTAGATGTAACCAATATTATTCAATGCAATTAACTCTCCATTGCTATCTCCATTTTTTCTATATAATTCGAGCAATTCTAAATTATACTCAAGCGATTTATCAAACAGGCTCATTTCATTGTAACAGTATATGATGCGGGAAAGGGAATAGGTAACATCTTCACCCCTGTTTGTTGTCCGGTAAATACGTAGGAGCTGAATATAATAATCCAGGGCGTTTTGATATTTCCCAATCTGAATATACGCATCGGCAATATCTCTATAAATACCTGCCTTCTCTTTTTCAGGGACACGGCCGCTGAGCATAATTTGGGCCTTAAGGAAATATTCAAGCGCTTTATCGAACATTGCTGCTTCTTTGAAAATGGATCCAATCTGAATGTTAGTCCACGCCATCGAAAGCGTATCACTTAACATATCATACTCCATCAATGCACCAAAATAATTTCTCACAGCAGCATGCAATGAGCCTTCAAGGTAAGCTATTCGGGCTAAAATAACCTGGGCTGTAGCTTTGCCCTCGCGAAAAAATAGTTTCCTGGAAGTATAGAATGCCTTTTCAGCGTAATAGGCTGCACTATCAATTTCCCCGGCTACCAGATAATCGTTGGCTTTTTCATTGTACATTAAAGCCAGCAACGTATCCTTTTCAGCACCCTTAAAATCCTGTACGGACATACTGGGTCCAGTCTGAGCAAACAAGCAATTAGTGCTTGCTATTACGCTGATTATCAATAGTATATAAGCTATTTTATTTTTCATCCGGATCCGTTAATTATTCCAGGCTATAAGATAAACCAAATAATATACTTCGACCATATTGTGGGTTGTATATCAAATCATTAAAGCCGCCATAAGCATCAATACCACCATAATGGCTATTAAAAACATTATTTATATTTAGAGATACCTGGAATTGGTCGTCAATCCTGAATCGGCTCACCATATCAAGTGTGTAGTATCCCTTAACCTCTGTTGGCCAACCTAGCAGGTCCATCTTTTGAGGTTCTATCGGGAAAAACCGCTTTTTGGTTTTACCACTGATAATATTCATAAAACTGAAATACAAATTATCAATTGGGGAAAAAAAGATATTTACCTGTTCGAAATGACCGGGTACCAGGCGAACATCATTCAATTCACCTAAGTTGTTTGGTAAAGTCTCATTCCCTTTCGATAAGCTGACCGACAGGTCAATGCCCAGTTCAATAGCAGGGAGAATATCTCTGATTTCACAATTCAGAAGTATCCCAAATAATTCAACCTGTGAATTTTCATCATTTACATAGGCTGTTGAAATCCCATTTGGGTTTGTGGCATCAGGATACAATGTTGTATCAAGCGCAAATAAAGAGAGGGTAAATTGATTTTGCAGCTTATGGTAATACAGCGACATATCGATAGAGACCTTCTTTGAGGGATTAAACCTGGTACCCAGCTCGAAGGAGTTAAGTTTTTCAGCTTTTAAATCAGGATTAGGGACGATTCTGTAATTAATACCGGAATCTGTTACATAAGCTAATGATTGGTATGTAAAATTTGTAGCAGGTGCTCTAAAGGCTTTTCCATACGAACCGCGAATCGAAAAACCTTTCTTAATGTGGTACAACACTGAAAGCCGGGGATTATTACTTCCGCCATAGATTGAATGATAGTCATATCGATCGCCCAGTATCAGGATAATATCATTAAACTTGTAATATACCTGCAAAAAACCAGCCAGGTTATGAAAAACAACCGGATTCAAGCCAAAATATCCCATGACCGGGTCAGGATCCGGCTTTTCCTCAGAAAACAGTAAATATTCATCCGGATCAAAGGGTTCCGAAAGATCATTTGTACCAGGCAGGTTGCCGGAATACTTGAATGAGAATCCTCCGGTAAGTCTCAAATTATCATCGGGCATATATGCAATAACCTCTTCGAAAAACAGATCATCCGATGCTTCATATTGATAGGCTCTTCCATTCACTCCCAAATCATAGTTAAGTCCAAAAGTTGATTGGTTATCAAGCTGATATCGCAGAAAGGAAAGGTAGGTAGTGGTTGACACTTTTTCCCATGATTTATTATAGGTTAACGCAGCTCTATAAATGGCTTCACCCCAGTAATTCGTTGGATCGGCGTATGAATAATTCGCGGTATTTTGTCCGATAGATGAATGCAGTCTTCTGAACATGGCCTCGTAACTCACCCTGAGGCCCTTGTACGAAAGGTTGGCACCCATTAAATAATTCTGTGCCGGCAGCCGGTTCAACACAGGAGTTGTTGAATCACCCTGATAATAGGGAGCCTTAAGGTAACTGTAGGAAGAGTCGTATAAATAAGGGTTGTATACACCCGGTATATCATATTTTACAAGAAGGTCGGCCCTTCTGCTTGCATTTCCAAAGAAACTGTATTTCAAAACATGTTTCCCTTTTCCGGCTTTTCCTCCTATTAATACATTAAGTTGATTATAACCGATGTTTCCGATTGTGAGGTCTGCTGTTGCATAAGTAGGCCTCTCCGATTTTTTGGTAATAATATTTATTACACCAGCTACTGCATCAGCACCATATATGGCAGTTGCAGGTCCAATAATGATCTCAATTTGTTCGGCCTGCCTAATGGGGAGCTGGTTACCGATTGGCATGCCACTGGCAACAGATGGTTGAACAGGGATATTATCAATTAAGATTTTAGTATAATAATTACCATATAGTCCCCTGATCAGGAAAGTCTCACCATCCACAGCGGAGCCAGGTTGGGAGACCTTGATTCCTGGAACTGCCTTTAAAACATCTACCAGGGTTGAATAGCCATTTCGTTGTATTTCATCTCTTGTAACAACATAAACAGTTACAGGAAGGTCTTTTAAAAACTCCGTTGTCCGGCTGGCCGAAATAACCTTAAGCTGTTCGCTTTCGGTGCCTTCAATAATATCTGTTTGATCCAGGCGGAACATTTCATCTATGTCCCCTTGAGCATTAATATAAAATGGACACAAGGCCAATATCCCAAATAAAAAACAAAAAACCTGTTTCCGCATAAGTGGTTCAGAAAATTGTTACCAATATACAAAAGTAAAAAAATCAGGGATAAAGAAAAGGTCAGCTACTCCCCGTAACTGACCTTTTCTTTCAGGTATCAATCCGTCCAAGCGGACGTCGCTTCGCTGTCAACCGTCAACTGTCAACCGTCAACTGTCAACCGTCAACTGTCAACCGTCAACCGTCAACCGTCAACTGAATTAGTTCCCCAATACGATAAAAACACCTCCGCTAAAGTCACCTTGTACAACGGGGGACCATGCATTAAGAGATAAGCCACCACCTGCTCCACCTGTTCCAATGCCACCGTAAAAACCGACACCTGCAAAATTCATTGGCATGAGTAGCCTTCCCTGCAAACGAATACCAAACTTCTCGGTAAGATAAATATCAGCTCCTCCACCCAGGGCTATGGAAAAAGAAACGTAATCATTAATATCAGACTCCAGAGAATTAAACCAAGCCACACCCATGGTAAATAAACCATATCCATCAATCTTTTCATTACCGCCAAGGATCCTCCTGGCTCCTACCTGAAAATAATCAATTGTCATGTTGATGTCTCTTGGTTGGTACGTAAATTTATATGGTGTAAATCTCCCGATAGTCTTCATGTTGCTGTACGAAAGTTCAATAAACATAGCAGGTTGGGCCTCTACATCCAGAAACAGTCCCCAGTTTCCGGAATCAACAAATTTAATTTGGCCCTCATAAAATTTCATCCGGCCACCTAACTGATATCCTGCAAGCGCACCGAGTTGTATTTTCTTACCCTGGCCATACGTTTCTGTAACTGATGAAACAGCTAAAAGAATAATAAAAGAATAGAGAATTTTTTTCATAATAATGTTGAGATTTATTTAAAAAACAAAATATCCAAATAATTTTTGCAAATGTAGAGAATTTCTACAAAAACAAGAATAATATTGGACAAGAATAATTTTTTTACGTAATTTTGCACCGCTTTTCAACGAAGTTGATTATGCATCGTTTCCTGAATAATTTTATTCATCTAAAATTAAATCAATGAAAATAGTAAAAATAAAAAAAACACTCTGGTATGTAGCATTACTTGTAATGCCTGTCATTATATCATCCTGCTATCCCGGAGGTGCTGAATATGTTGATGAGTTAGATATTGTTGGCACACGGTACGATAGTGAATTTGACTTTACTACTGCCAAAACATACCTGATGCCTGACACAATAGTAGTAATTACAGATCCCGACGATCCGGAAAATAATGAGCCGATCAGAACAGATCTGAATAAATTGATCATAAGCGAAACTGCCAAACAGATGCAAGCCCTCGGTTATGAGAGAATATATGATACTATTAATGGCTATCCGGATATCTATTTTACAATTTCTGCTGTATCAACAACGTATATTGGCTATTACTGGAATTATTGGTATGGTTACTGGGGATGGGGGGGCTATTGGCCTCCTTATTATGGGCCAGGCTGGGGATGGGGTTATCCCGGCGGCATAGGGTATTACACGTATGAAACAGGTACTATTATAATGAATATGTCTGATCCGGAAAATGCCGACCTCGAAGAAAAAATTATTCCTGTTGTTTGGATTGCAGACTTGAATGGCCTTGTTAAGGGTTCTAATGCTTATATAGATGAAAGAGTTAAACGGATGATCGACCAGGCTTTTAAACAATCACCATACTTATAAACAATTAACAATTAGTAATTTAAAATTTCTGTTGAGATGAAAAGAATAAAATATATAATACTCGGTTTGTTTTTATTTAGCGGTGTTGTTGGTTTTGGGCAGGGCGGCTATTTTTCCACTACATACAATGTGGCTATTCCCACAGGAAACACAAAAAGTTTTACTGACAGAACAAGCTTTCGTGGCTATAGCCTTGAAGCAGGTGGATGGATAAACGACAATGTTTCGTTGGGTTTTGCTTTTTCGTGGAACGGGTTTTACGAAGAGACTGATTATCAAATTTACGAACTTGAAGATTTAACCCTCTGGGCCAAGAGGTGGCGTTATATTAATGCCTATCCGCTTATGGGTACAGCAAAATATTACCTGAATTCAGAATCTGACTTTGAGCCTTATGCCGGTGCAGGTATTGGTTTTCAAATCACTCATCAGGAAACTGATTTTGGCATGTATTCCATTGTTGATAAAAAATGGCTTTTTTCTATGTATCCCGAAATCGGATTTAATTATTGGTTTAGTCAAGCCACCGCTTTGAATTTTAACATGCGATATAACTGGGCGGCCAAAGGGGTAAATATTGAGTCACAATCCTACCTGGGATTTAATATTGGATTTGTTTTCTATAGCTGGTAACTTTAAAATTTGGGGATTCGAAATAAATATTCTCTTCTATTCTTTTTCCTGGCAGCTCTTTTTTTTATAAAAGTCAATGCCCAAAGGACCGATGTGGTAATTCTCGACAACGGTGACCACATAACCGGTGAAGTTAAAAAGCTTGAGTACGGAATGCTTACCTTCAAGACAGATGATGCTGGAACCATACTCATTGAATGGAAAAAAATCTCAAAGCTTTCCTCAATAAACACCTATGAAGTTGAATTAATAGATGGTTCCATTAATTTCGGATCATTACTGGAATCGGCAAAACCAAAAATATTAATCGTCGGGAATGAGTTATTCCGGTTTGAGTTTGTAATGGATTCAGTCGTTATGATCCATCCCATCAAGAATCGCTTTTGGACCAGGATTGATGGATCAGTAAACATCGGGTTTAATTACACAAAAGCAAGCAGCCTTGCCCAAATGAACTTTGACGCCAATGCATCATACCGGGCACGCCAGTATCTGGGTGCGGCTTCGTACAGCGGAACATTTACAGCGCAACCGGAGAAAGATGACACTAAACGACAGGATCTTAATTTTTCATTTTCAAGAATGAGAAAAAACAAATGGTTTTATATCACACAGCTTGGTTTTCAACAAAACTCCGAATTAGGATTAATACTGCGTACATCGCTAAGTGCTGGTACCGGAAGAAATACCATACAGACCAATAAAAATGTTCTTTCTTTTAACAGTGGACTATCGGCAAACAGAGAGTTAAAGGAAGGTCTGGAAAGTGCCGAGACAAACCTGGAAGCATATTTACAGGGTAGTTACACTTTTTTTATTTACGAAACACCAAAATCGGATATTTCAATCCTTTACACAATATATCCCGGGATAACAGATTGGGGCCGGATAAGGTATGATGGAAGCATTAACCTTTCCCAGGAAATCGTTAAAGATTTTAAAATCACACTCTCTTTCAAACAGGACTTTGATAATCAACCAGCTGAAGGTGCCTCAAAAAGCGATTATAACCTGGTGCTTTCCGTAGGCTATACGTTTTGAAATGCGTATCACGATTAAATAGTTAACTTTGAACCTTAAACCTTAAACTTTGAACCTTGAACTTTAAACTTTATTCTATTATGAAAAAGATAATCATAATCACATCATTACTCGCCTATATCTTTAGTTCCAACACCTTCGCCCAACACCTGGCAGCATACTCTGATAGTCAACACAATTTTTATGTCTTCGACGCCGGAAAAGTGGAAAAGCTGGAGAATTTGCAGGTTCAAGACTACCAGGTTGGAGGGATTTGCCTGGCATATATTAGTAATTCAGGTAGTTTCAAAGCCTACCATAATGGAATGGTACATACTCTTGAGATGGGTGGGCCTAATATTAAATACAATGCCAGTGACTACCTACTGGGCTATGCCTACTTTGATTTTCTAAAAGTATTCGATGATGGATTACCCCGTACTTTGAGCACCGCCGTTAGAGGATATACCTTACAAGATAGCCTGATAGCCTGGTATGATTATGTTCAACAACAAGTTAAGGTTTATTACAAAGGGGATATAGTTGTCATAGAAGATGGGTTACTGAATTTCCCAATTGATAATGTAAAAAGCGGTGATAATATCATTGCTTATGTAACCAACTTTGATAATAAGTTTAAAATTTTTTACAATGGAGAATTAGTCATTATTGATAACTTTGGGGAAAACATGGTTTATAAAGCCGGGCGCGATATCGTTGGGTATATGGACGTTCCTCGTAATATTTTTAAGGCGTTCTACAAAGGGGAGATGTTCGACCTGGAGTATTTTGCGCCCACCTCCTTTAAGGTCGGTGATGAAATAATTGCTTATGTAGATAATATGGGTAATTTTAAGCTGTTCAAAAATGGAGTAATAGAAACTTTGTTATCATACGAGCCTGAATATTACGAAGTTGTTGACCAGGTTGTTGTTTTCCATGACCAGGGATTTTTAAAAACATACTGCAACGGAAACGTTCAGATTATTGAAAGATATATTCCCTCTAAATACAAGCTCGACTGGCATACCATCGCATACATCGACGAAAATATGAATATCAGGGCAGTACAGAATTGTGAAAAAGCGGTAATTACTCTTGAAAGGGTTGTTGATATTGAACTTATCCGGGACCTGATTTTCTATAATGTCGGAATAAATGCCAACAAAGTTTATTACTTTGGACAAACGATTGAACTTCCTTGATGATCAGTTGACAATTGACAGTTGACGGTTGACAGTTGGCAGTTGACGGTTGACAGTTGACATCATTATATTCACAATCAGTTGTTCAAAAGTCTTTTACAATATTTCCAATGCTTTACGTTATTTTTGTAGGCAAAATTGTAATTATGCATTTGAGCAAACAAATCCCTGCTTTAAACATGATGCATAATAAATAGAAACCAATTAAAAAAAATCAATATGAAAAAAATTGCTTTTATCAACAAACTACTATTGATGGCGCTTATTGCGGTTTTTGTTGCCGGTGGAACAGGTTGCGCCAGCAAGAAGAAACTGGCCAGGCAGCAGGAAGCTGAGAGAATGGAAAAAATCAATGCAGCCAAAGCTGAGTTACTTGCCATAATTAATGATGATGGGACTATGAGCCTTGAAGAGAAGGAGAGAGTGCTGGAAAAAGTAAAAGCCCAAGACATCGATGATGAGGAAGTTAGTGCCCTGATCAGGCAAGTTGAGTTACTACTATCGGCCGAAAAAGAGGAGCTAAGACGAGCGAAAGAAGAGTATCAAAGAGCGGAAGAAGAACGCCTCCGAAAAGAGAAAGAACTTTTTGAGCATAAAATGAGATTCCAGATACTGGAAAATCATTTCAATGCCATTGTACGAGCTGATGAAGTTGCAACGGCAAATGTTGAAATAGAAGAGGCATTGGGTTTATTTGAAAACAATGATGTACCCGTACTAATTATCATTAACAGGGAAGCTGACATTGTTGATTATGATAAACCAACAACCATCAAAAAATACCTGGAATTTTTAAAGGATCAAAAGAAAAATCTTAATGCTATAGAAAATGTCAAGTACAACGATAATGGAAAAATAACCGAATTAGAACTCATTAAAAAATAAAATTTATGAAAAATTTAAAAATATCTCTCATCACTCTTTTCATGATTGCTTTGGGCACAAGCGTTGTTGCACAGCCCGATATTACTCCTACCCGTAAGGCTGCTATCGATTCACTCGCGCTGGAAAAAGTCAGGGATTTGAGTAAATATATCAGCATTGTTGGAAATAAAGAAACACCATGGTCTGAAGCGAACAGGGTGATCGACCGGACAGAAGAACTATTTGCCGAAGGTGCACAAATGGGTGTTTCAACCATTTATAGCGATGAAGTAAAATATTATGGCATCAGAGGATATATGGAACGGCTTATGGCGCTAAATTATGATAAAGTAACCATTTCGTGGTATAATATCCAATACATCAGCGATCTTGAGCTTCAACCCGACGGACGCTATGTTGGCGTAATAACCATTTTCCAACGCTTTGAAGGCCGTACTGGTGATAACCTCATATACAAGGATACCACAAAAAAAGATATCACCGTATATGTTGAACGCAAACATACACAAATTAGTGGCCGGTTAATTGGATTCTGGGATGTTTTGCTCGGTGATATAAGGGTGACAGAAACTAAACCATGAGAATAAATTTTTTTCTATTTACTATTATCCTAATACTGATTGCGCCGGTTGTACCGGCGCAATCTATTGGTACATACCTGGGCGACGAAGAGATCCTTAATGCTCAGACAAAACAGGTTAATCAATTCTTTCGTCGCTTCAATTGTGAGGAAAGTACTGACGGTAAACGATATTATGACGG